>CAIXLU010000537.1 GCA_903920315.1 uncultured Oscillochloris sp. | reverse complement strand
AGATAGACCGGCGCGTCCTCATCCTGATCGTAGTCAATCCCGCTGAAGCTGAGGAAGAGCGCAACCGTCCGCCTAATCTCGGCCAACAGCGGCGCACGCGCCGCCCCCGTACTCGTCACCAGACGTGCAGCGACAGCGGGGATCACCCATGGTCGGGCCAGGGCATCGGCGGCAGGTGAGGCAAGCGGGCGAATCCACGGCGTCGGCTGAACCTGGGTGAGCAGCCGAGACAGAGACGCCGCCCGCGTCCCGGTTGTCTCATCGGTACGCCACGCACCGACGGCGATCTGATTCGCCAGAACCGTTGCGGTTTCGGCGTCAATCAGCGTATCACCTCGGCGGGCGAGAGACTCCATCGCGTTAAGCAGGTCAAGCGTGGCACCAGCGAGGACATCAATTCGTCCCAGGGCCGGATCGCCAATAGCGAAGCGGCGGATCGGCCCGCCGGCGATAGCGATCTTCACCGCAATCGCCAACTCGCTATCCGCAACACGCACCGGTGCAAACGCGGCGATCTCGTGTTGCATCGCGACAGCGGCGGCAACCGCCCGGCGTGCGGCAGGATGCCCCGGCTGTGGCATGATCTCATCAAACCAGCAGGTGATCGCGTCGCCGCTGAAGGAGATCACGCTGCCGCCGTAGCGCTCCACCGCGCTCACCAGCACCTCATAGACCCGGTTTAATTGGCAGGTCAGCTCCTCAACGCCGCGCTGTGGGCCAAGCTGGCGCAGGAGCATCTCGGCCAGATGGGTTGAACCGACCAGATCAGCGAACAGAGCCACACCACGAGCCCGGTCGGGAAGCTCACGCTCCGCCGCCAGGGCCACCAAGCGATCCACAGGGACGTGGGCCGTAAGGAGCATGGCACACACTCGCAGTGACGAAGGAAGCTACTACAATGGCCTATTCTACCATTTCCGACTCTTCCTTGGGCACTGGTCGCGCTATCAATGACACGTCACAATAGACAAGGGGACACTGGACAGTGTCCCCTTGTCTATAACCAACCTACTCGCGACCAATACCCGCCTCGGTGAGCAGGCGAACAAAGCGCTCCATTTGCGTCAGTGCGCGGGCCTGGAGAGTGGAGACATCAGCGATGATCGCCTCAACCAGAGCCGGGTTCTGAGCAATGCGGTCTCGCGCATGTTCAAGCTTCTGCTCGGCCTTCACCAGCAGGGTACACGCCATTTCAAGGCTTCCCTCTGCATCCTCACGCTGTCGTAGTGCAACCATTGGCCACCTACCATTAATGGGCTTGCCCCTGGCAATTGCCAAGTGGCGTCGAACACGCTCTGTGCGGGTTGCCGAGTCGGCGAGATAACGATCTGTATCGGCGAGCAGGACAAGGGCAAGCCCCTGATTGAAGCCTAATTTCGTGCGGGCACTATCAAGGATGCTCTGAGCCTGGAGCAGACTCTGCGTCGCCTCGCTCGCCGCCAGAATCGCGCTCTCCCGCTCTTCCTCCACCTCGAAGGGCCAGCGCCGTGGTATTGTCGGCATAAAGACCTATGCTCCTTCGCTCCCGGCTTCCCGTGTAGCGGAGCAACTCGATCTGTCGAAGCATAGCTTCACCGAGCTGCCAGAGAATAATCGGGACACCCGAAGCAAAGAAACTCAGCCATATCACTGTCTCGTAGGTGCGCCAGTCCAGAGTAGTCTTTCGGCGTGCCTCAAGTGCAATCGGCAGCAGCGAGATGACAACGCCACCGGCAACCTCTGCCCATGTGTGATCTGGCTTGATCGGAAACCGACGCTCCAGACCACTGAGTACGGCTGCATAGGCAGCGGAGAGACCAATCACCTGTAACGGAATCTGTATCGTGATCTGCTCCTGATCCGAACCGATGTCCCCTTTGAAAAGACTGATTGACATGGTCTGTTCCTTGCTTCATTACCCAGGTAGTATACGCACTTCTTGGGCATTTGTCCAGTAAAAAAAGCACTCCGATCTGGCCGTTTGGGGTTGTTATTGGGTCACTATCGGCGTGTTGTCTTCCCTCCGGCAGCTCCTTGTTGTCTCGTTATCACCAGTTGTGCGAACTGTCCGTTATTCTCTCCTCAGGCTCCTCGTTGTGTGCGTACGTCCCTTTGGTCTCTGCGACAGTGTATTTCATCCTCGGCTAAAGAGAACTATACACCGTAGTAGATAATCCCGCAAGTCCCGACTTGGTGAACATTTCTTCACAAATCTCTCCCAAAACAACCCCGGAAGGCTGCGACAACGTACGTCCAAATTTTGCCCGAAATCGCTCAACTGGGTCTCGACAGGCTATTTACTATGTGCTATAGTAATTCCCATCACGAGATTTTCATCTAGCAGATACCCACTAACGACCCAACAACGACCCAACAACGACCTTTTTATCTGCTCAACATCATACCAATAGGAGGTGAGCCATGATGCTCACAGGGATCTGGGAACAACCGATTGACCCTTCTGGTCGGCTGAACCTTCCCCCTGCCCTTCACTCGCTACTCGCAGACGGACTTGTGGTCACTCGCGGATTTGATGCCTGCCTACAGGTTTTTCCTCAGGATGCCTGGCGCACCTTGGCCGGTCGCGTCAGTGCATTGCCGCTTGGTGGTACCGCCGAGCGCAACCTACGCCGCATGCTCTTCACTGCTGCAAGCACGCTGCACGACGAGGGTGATGCGAGTGTCTGCCTACCGCAACGGCTCTGTGTCTATGCGGGCATCACCGATCACGCTGTCATCGTTGGGATGGACACCTACCTTGAGATCTGGGCATCCGAGCGCTGGGCTGCCCTCAGTTCTGAGATCACGGATGATGCTCGCAGTTGGTCCAATGCCGCGATTGGTTTGGGTGGTTCTGCTATCTGAGACTTGGAGGTGAGGATTATGTACCCATTCAGATTGCCCCGCATACCCGACGCCCCACGTAGCACGAAGAGCGCTGCGGTGGCGAAGCGTCGGCTCCACGAGACACTACCGATGGATCGTGTCCACAACACCGCCTGCCAGGACGACCATGAGGGACTGCTGGTTCGGCTGCTCCAGGAAGATCTTTGCCCCAGGGAGCGGAGGTCCGCGTGAGTATGCTCGCTACTGCCTTGATCTCATCGCTGCGTGGTGCAGGTGACTCGTTGATTGCTACGGCCACCGCCGCCAAGCAGCCTCCGCCGACGTATCTCGTCGCGCTGCGCGACCTGGAGCGTCAGCCGGTGGCGACGGCCTTCGAGCGCGCTGTTAATCAGGCCGTTGTCCACCTGCGCCGCGAGGTCTCCGATCCCTGCGCCATCGAGTCGTTGATCGCCCTGCTGTCCGACGAGTCACCTGCCGCCGCACACTTTCGCGGGATGGCTGTCGAGGAGTTTTTGCTGTCCGGGAAGCCAAATCTGGCCCCGCTCATTGATCACTACCGCCGTAGCCTGCGGCCCGCTGCCCGCGAGCGGGGCCAGGATCTCCCACCTTGGCGCACCCTCGCCCAGGCGCTGAATATGCTCTTTGGTCGCCTGCTGCCCGAGACAATCAGCGCCCAGGCCCGTCTGCACCGGCTGCTGCCGAGTTCCACTGACCGCGCTAGCCTCGATCAGTTCCGCGCTGCTCGTCCTACCGATCAACTTCTCGACCGGCTGATCACGGGCGTCCCTAGCCAAGCCATTGTGGCATCCGGTGGCTCGCGTATCGCTCAGGTTCAGCAGAATATCGTTCACGGCAACCTTTATACGTCCCCGGCACCGCGTCCGGCGGATCTCACTGCCCTTTTTGTGCGCTACCGGGCCTTCGTCATCGAGTCGTTCAACGCGATTGACTTTCGCGGCATTATGCAGATCCAGCCGATTGCACGCATTGACCTTGACCAGATCTATATTCCTATTTTTGCCCTGCCGCGTGGCGATGTTCGCACGGGATCAACCAGCCCGCTTGTCCTGCACGACTATGTCCGCGATCAGCCTTTTCTGGTGGTCCTCGGCGATCCCGGTAGCGGGAAGAGTACCCTTGTGCGCTATCTGATCACGACCCTGGCGCGAGGTGATGGACATACGCGGCTCGACCTTGCCACGGTATGGCTGCCAATTTTCTTTCCCGTGGCGGCCTTCGCCGATGCGCGTGGGCGATCTGGGGGCAGCAATCTTTCGCCCTTGGCCTACCTGAGCGAGTATTACGCCGGTCTCTCGCAGCCCGACTACGGGCCACTCTTTATCCGCGCCCTGGAGATGGGTCACGCTCTCCTGCTCTTCGACGGGCTAGACGAGGTGCGCGAGGATCGTGCCGGGATCATCCGCTGCCTGGAGGCGTTTGTCCACGAGTGGGATGCCCAGGGGAACCGCTTCATCGCCACCAGCCGGATTGTCGGTTATGACGATACGCCCCTCGATCCGCGCCTCTTCGCGAGTGTGGTCATTCAGCCCCTGAGCGATGCGCAAATCGCCACCTTCGTTAATCGCTGGAGCCAAGCCTACGAGTCGCTGGCCAAGCCGACCTGGCCCGAGAGCGGCGACCTGTACCACGACCTGATTCGCTCCGCGTCGGCGGCGGAACAGGCCATCCGCGTAGAGCAGCACGCCCGCTTGCTCGGCGCTGCCGTTTGCGCTGACGCGAATGTGGCCGCCCTGGCCCGCAATCCGCTTTTGCTTACTATCCTGGCGCTCATCCATAACCAGGGTGCCCGCTTGCCCGACCGCCGGGTTGACCTCTACCGGCTCTGTGTTGAGGCTCTGGCCGAGACCTGGAACCGCGCCCGTTCTCTTTCCGGTCGCCCAGTTGACCTCTACCTTGGTGACGAGCAGCTCGACGAGCGTTTTGTGGTCAACCTGCTCGGTCCGGTGGCCCTCTGGATCCACGGCGAGCAACCCGGTGGCCTGGTTGACCAGAGCGATCTGGAGGCGCGGATTGCCATAACGCTTGCCCAGACTGATGGGATCGCACCGGGACGCGCCCGGCGTCTGGCGCAGGATTTTATTGATCTGATGCGCCGTGACACCGGCTTGCTCCAGGAGCGCGGATACCGCCGTTTCGGTTTCCTGCACCTGACCTTTGAAGAATACCTGGCGGCGCGTGGCCTGCTTGAGTCGGTTACGGTTGATGATCCCGACAACTTCTTTCATCGCTACAGCGGATCCCCGCGCTGGCGCGAGGTACTCCGCCTTGCCATCGCCGCAGCGCCGCAGCGTGAGGCCCAGCGCCTGCTGCTACATCTGCTCAATGCGCCCGCGCCATGCGACCGGGCCGTGGTACTGGCGGGCGAATGTCTGCTTGATATTGGTCGTAACGGGGCCACCCAGCGGGCCTGGGAAGCCGTGATCCAGGCACTCCTCGCCCTCACCGCCGACCCGACGGCCAGCCTTGATGGCAGGATCTCTGCCGGGACGATCCTGGGAACCTTGGGCGATCCGCGCCGATTTGATCCACGCAGCGGCGGGGCCATCGGCATACAGCAGGGCGTGGCCCCATACTGGTGCCCGATTGCGCCGGGGCCGTTCTGGTGCGGCGACGAGGGTTCGGCCCGCCGCGCCCGCGCCGGTAGCCTGCGCCGCATCGAACTGGGGCAGGGATTCTTGATTGCGCGCTTCCCGGTGACGAACGCCGAGTTTGACGATTTTGTCGCTGCTGGGGGCTATCACGAGCGCCGCTGGTGGAGTGAGGCGGGCTGGCTCTCACGTGGGCAGAGCAGAACATCTGAACATGGAGGATTTTCTCAGCCGGTTGTCGGAGTCTCGTGGTACGAAGCCAGCGCCTACTGCGCCTGGCGCAGTGAGGTTGGCCGACGGGCAGGCTGGCTCAGCGCCAAAGAGTGCCTGCGACTGCCCACGGCCATCGAGTGGGAACGGGCGGCTCGCCACACCGACCGGCGGCGCTACCCGTGGGGTGACCAGCCGCCTAGCGACGCCCGCGCTGCCTTCAGCGGTACGGGGATAGCGACGCCCACGCCCGTTGGCGCATTCCCGAGCGGCGCAGCCGCCTGCGGCGCACAGGATCTTTCCGGCACGATCTGGGAATGGACAGCCAGCCTGGCCGAGAACTTCGAGTCGCTGGAACCCTGCGAGGACGTGAACCCCGGCGAAACTCCGGTGATTAAGGGTGGTGGTTTCGACTCCAAAGCCGAAGATCTGCGCTGCGGTGCCTCGTCCTGGCGACACCCCGGCCAGCGCAGCGCCAATCTGGGATTTCGGGCGGTTCGCACATCGGTTACATCCGCGTATTAGGAAGATCTCGTTATGACAAACCAAAGCGACCCGATCACCCTGCGCCTGATCTTCCGCCCCGTCCGTGGCGGTGCCCTGCTCCGCTGGGAGTCCGACGTCCTCGGGGTGTGCGAAAGTCGTCTGCCCGCGCCCATTCCCCCCGACGATATGGGCCTGATCCTGCGCGCCCTTGACACCCTCCAGGATCCGGCCTACCCCACCGCGTGGAATGCGGCGCAGGTGCGCAGCTTTGGTTTCAGTCCCGATGATCAGGAACGCCTGACCTCCGCAGGGCTGTGGGATTCTGGTCGCGTGCGCGCCGATACGCCCTGGCGTATTGGGCGGCGGCTCTACCGCGCCCTCACCGCCGATCCCGCCGGTGCCCAGGCTCTCGGCACGGTGCGCGATCACGCCGCCGCCGTGGGTCGCACTCTTTCGCTTGAGCTATGTTTCCCACCCAACGCTACGGATCTGGCCGGGCTACCGTGGGAACTGCTGTGGGACGAGGGGCCGACTCCGGTGCTGCTGGGGCGAGGGGCTACGGCGGCCTGTGTGCGTCGGCTTGATCTGGCGCAGGCGTTACCGCCACCGCGCCAGACATCCGGCCCGCTGCGTATTCTCGCCGTCTCGCCACGCACCGGGATTCCCGATGAGGTGCGGCAGATTGAGCGCGCCGCCCGCGCCGCCGCGTGGGAGCCGCTGATCACGTGTGGCGTGGCCCAGATGGACGAGCTGAGTCCTGTCACCCGCAAGTCCCTCGCGGAGATGATTATGGGCGAAGATCCTCCCGACATCATCCATTATTACGGCCACGGTCGTTACCGTGGCGGTGAAGGTGCCCTTCTGCTCGACGATCCTGGTGCGGCGGCGTGGATACCGGCAGCGGCCCTGGCCCCGCTCTTCGCCCCCGCCGGTATGGTGGTTCTCCACGCATGCCAGGGCGCGATGCTGGGAGCCGAAGGCGTCATCGGCGACAGCGCCGATATGCGTACCGCCCTCGCGCCAGCCCTCTGCGCCGCCGGGGT
>CAIXLU010000536.1 GCA_903920315.1 uncultured Oscillochloris sp. | reverse complement strand
GCCCCGTCCGCCACCAGTTGCTCCGCTACCTGAAGCCCCAGCGCCCCCAGCCCGCCCGTGATCAGGTAGCTCGCCTCGGGATGCAGATCTCTGGGTTCCGCTTCAGCTTGGCGTCCATGCCACGGTGTCATCTGGGCCACGAAGCGCGTCTCCCCGCGCCATGCGACCTCGCCGCCCGCGCCGGTCAGGAGTTCTGCGGCCAAGGTGCGGGCCTGAGCCTCCTCTGGCGACTGACTCGCGTCGAGGTCCACCAGCACCGTGCGCAGGCGCGGCTCTTCGTGGGCCAGCGAGCGCCCAAATCCCCACAGGCTCCCGCCCACGGTCAGTGCCACATTCGTACCTACCCCATACTCGGCCACCGCCTGCGCCCCGGCGGTCACCACCCAGAGCCGTGCGGCGCACGATGTCGCGCTGAGTACTTGGCTGAGGTGCAGCAGATTCGTGCAGGCGGTGAGGGCAGCGGCGGGGGTATGGTTGGCAGATTCTCCCAAAAAAACCACTCCCAGCGACGCATACTGCGTGGCTAGTGCGTCTACCTGCGACCGCAGCGTTGCCGGATCAACCGTCACCGAGAGCTGAGTCACCGGCTCGGTCTGCGCCAGTTCCGCCGCCAATGCGTCCGTCCCCCCGACCAGCAGCCAGCAGGCGGGTGGATCAGCCTGAGTCGCAGGCAACGGCTGCGGCTCCCAGGCCAGCGTGGTCAGCCAGTCGGTACGCAAGCGCGTCCCCTGGATGGCGCTGGCCGGAATCGCCCGCAACTGCACGCCCTGCATCGTTGCGACCACCGTACCTTCCGGCGTGCAGAGGGTAAAATTCCAGCGGGCGTCCGGTGCTCCCGCCGGTTCGCTCGCCCGCACCACAGAACACCACAACTCCGCGTCAGTTCCCGGCTGATACCATGTCAGTCGCTCTAGGGCAAAGGGTACCCGCGTGACCGGCACCGCCTCGGCGGCATCCCACCCTTCGGCGGCGGCGACGAGCTGGAAACAGGCATCCAGCAGGCTCGGGAAGAGCGCGTAGCCCCGCACCTCGGGCAAGGTTGCCGGTCGGCGCATCTGCGCGAGAGCCTCGCCCGTATCGCTTGTCCAGATCCCGGCGAACCACCGGAACTGGGGGCCGAGGTTCACCTCCATCGCCGCGATGCGGGCGTAGAGGTCGTCGGGCGCAAAGGCATGTGAGCAGCGCGCCCGCATCGCGGCAAGGGAACTGGTTGGCGCGTTCACCGCCGCCCGGCCCAGCCGCCCTGTCGCGTGCAATACCTCTGCGGCATCGGGAGTTGCCTCATCCAGACTGATCACCTCGAATGTGGCAGTATGGCCGTCTCGCCCGGCAGTGACGATCATTTGCACCGTCCGCGCCTCGTTGGAGGCCAGGGTCAAGACCTGGGGAAAGATAACATCCTCCACCACGCAGGCTGCATCATCAAACAACAGTCCCGCCCCGCTCAAGGCCATCGCCAGGTGGTAGGCCCCCGGTATCACCACCGTCCCATAGATCTGGTGGTCAGCCAAAAAGGGCAGGGTCGCGATGCTGATCATCTTCTCGAAAATGGTTTCCTGCCGCCGCGCCACACGGAACATGCGATCGACCAAGGGCCGCAGGGCATCCGCCCGATGGAGAGGCGGCGCATCCACCCAGTAGCGCTGGCGCTGGAACGGGTAGGTGGGCAGAGCAATTTTATGCCGCACCACCCCCCGATGCAGGCCCGCCCACTCCACCGTCGCCCCGTGCACGTAGAGTGTCCCCAGGCTGGTCAGGAGCGTCTGCCATGCCCCTTGACATGCCCGTAAGCTTGGCAGCAAGGATGAAGGATGAAGGATGAGGGATGAAGCCGGAGTCGGGGGTTCGCCGACCATGCCCAGGAGGACGGGTTTCGGGCCGATTTCGAGGAACACCTCCACGCCCTGCGCGTGCAGCGTCTGCACCCCGTCGGCGAAACGCACCGCCTCGCGGACGTGGCGCACCCAGTAGTCCGGCGTCGTTACCTCATCCCCCGCCAATCCGCCCGTCAGATTTGACACCAGCCGCTGGATTGGCGCGTGGTACGTCATGCTTTCGGCCACCGCCCGGAACGCCTCCAGCATTGGCTCCATCAGCGGGGAGTGGAAGGCGTGGGACACGGTCAGCGATTGGGTGCGGAGTCCTTCGGCCATACACTGCACCGCAATTGCCCGCACCGCCGCCGTCCGCCCCGAGATCACCACGCTCGTTGGCCCATTCACCGCTGCGATGGACACGTCTTCGTGGTAGGGTGCAATCATATCCCGCACTCGCGCCTCATCCGCCGCAATCGCCACCATGTGCCCGTCCGGCGGCAACTCGCCCATCAGTCGGCCCCGTGCCGCCACCAGCCGCAGCCCATCTTCCAGACTGAATACCCCAGCGATGCAGGCCGCCACCAGTTCACCCACGCTATGCCCGATCAGAATATCCGGCGCGATCCCCCACGCCTGCCACATCTGGGCCAGAGCATATTCCAGCGCGAAGAGCGCGGGTTGCGTGTAGGTCGTTTGGTCAATGACTGCCGGATCGTTAAGGATCTCGCGCAACGGGCGACCCAGCAACGGGTCAAGCACAGCAGCACAGGCGTCCAGCGCTTCCCGGAAGGTCGGCTCGGTCGCATCCAGTTCCATGCCCATCCCGGCGTATTGGCTGCCCTGCCCCGTGAACAGAAACGCGACCTGCGGCGGGGACTGCTGCGCTCCCACCACGCCCATCTGCCCCCCGCTAGCGACCAACTGCGCCCGCAGGTCGTCCACCGACCCCGCCACCACACTCAGCCGGTGAGCGAAGGGGCTGCGCCCCACCTGCGCCGTGGAACAGAGGTCGCCCAAATCCACCTCGGGGTTCGCGTCCAGATACGCGATATACGCCTGCACATAGGCATCTCGCGCCGCCACGTCCTTCGCCGCAATGGGCAGTAGGTGCAGCGGGCGATCCTCTGCGCGCCTTGCGGCTAACGCCTCCGGTGCCGCTTCCAGCACCACATGCGCGTTCGTCCCGCTAAACCCAAACGCACTCACTCCGGCGATGCGTGGCTGCCCATCCCCGCCCCACGGCGTCGCCACCGTCGGCACCACCAGCGGCAGTGCATCCCACTCCACATGCGGGTTCGGCTCCGTCAGGTGCAGGTGTGGCGGGATTACCCCATGCTGGAGCGCCAGCACCGTCTTGATCACCCCCGCGATCCCGGCGGCAGCCTCCAAGTGCCCAATATTCGTCTTCACCGAACCAACCGCCAGCGGGGTGTGCCGCTCCGCAAAGACCGCCCCGATAGCCCGCAGTTCAATCGGGTCACCCAGCGGCGTCCCCGTCCCGTGCGCTTCCACATACCCCACCGCCGCCGCATCCACCCCGGCGTTTGTCAATGCCGCTCGCAGCAGATTTTCCTGTGCCTGTTTGTTCGGCACCGTCAGCCCGCTGCTCGGCCCGTCGTGGTTCACCGCACTGCCCCGCACCACCGCCAAGATCGTGTCGCCATCCCGCTCCGCGTCGGCCAGCCGCTTGAGCAGCACGATCCCGCAGCCCTCGCCTCTCCCGTAGCCATCTGCTACCGCATCGAACGTCTTGCAGCGCCCATCCGGCGCGAGCGCCTGCATTTGCGCCAAAGCCACGAAGCTGACCGGACTCAGTAGTAGGCTCACCCCCCCGGCGAGGGCCAGGTCACACTCCCCCATACGTAGGCTCTGACACGCCAGGTGGATCGCCACCAGCGACGAGGAACACGCCGTATCCACGGCCAACGTCGGCCCCTGCAACCCCAACGTATAGGCAATG
>CAIXLU010000535.1 GCA_903920315.1 uncultured Oscillochloris sp. | reverse complement strand
TTGTGGATGCGTATCCGTAGCGTGTCGGGGCCAGTGACGATCTGCTCGTGGTAGATGTTAAGAATGCGTGGCTCGCTGCTAGGATCATCAATCAGTACCGTCTCCGTCTCGCGCATGCTGCGCACCACCTTCAGCGAAGGCAAGTCGTGAAGACCGACGGGGAAACTGGGCGGCAGCACGGCATGGTTCAGTGCATCCTCCAGATCTTCCTCGAAGGTGCGCGGCCCGAGAATATACAGCACGCTAGTGCCGATATAGGCCGGGGGGAAGTAGGGAAACCCCTGGGTGTGATCGTGGTGCATGTGGGTGAGCAGCAGCGTCGCACGGATAGGTGCGCCGCCCTGCTCCCGTGCCCGCCGCAGCATATCGTGCCCAAGGTTGATGATTCCGGTGCCGGCATCAATGATCAGGGTATGCGGGCCTGCCTGAACCTCAACACAGGTGGTGTTGCCTCCATAGCGCACCGTCGTGGGGCCGGGTACCGGAAAGCTACCGCGAGTGCCCCAGAATCGTACGAGAAATGTGTCCTTGTTCATCCGGGGCCTCGTTCCCTGTTCCCTACTCCACGTACCCACGCAGCAACTGAACTAGCAGACGCACACCGATCCCGGTGGCACCCTTGGTGTAATAGGGGCGGGTTGCCCGCTCAACCCAGGCAGTCCCGGCAATGTCAAGGTGAATCCAGGGGTAGTCGCCCACAAAGGCGGCCAAGAATCCGCCCGCTGTGATTGCGCCACCGTAGCGCCCGCCGGTGTTCTTCAGATCAGCGATGTCGCTCTTTATCATGTCGCGGTACTCGTCCCACAGAGGCAGTTGCCAGACGCGCTCGGAGGTCGCCTCGCCAGCCCGACTCAGTCGGTCGGCCAGATCCTGGCTTGTCCCCATCATGCCCGTGGCGTGAGAGCCAAGGGCCACCATAATCGCCCCGGTGAGGGTCGCGAGATCAATGATCGCCGTTGGGTTGTAGCGCTGGGCGTAGAAGAGTCCGTCGGCTAGGACGATCCGGCCCTCAGCGTCGGTGTTCAGCACCTCGATGGTCTTGCCGCTCAGGGTGCCGATGATGTCGCCGGGTTTGTAGGCGCTGGAACTAGGCATATTCTCGGCTGAGCAGATAATACCAACAACGTGTAGGGGCAGGTTCAGATCGCCCACCGCCTGCATCGCGCCGAGAACCGCCGCCGCACCGCCCATGTCCATTTTCATCTCGTCCATCTTGTCGGCGGGCTTGATACTGATGCCGCCGGTGTCGAAGGTGATGCCCTTGCCCACGAGGCAGATCGTAGGCACGCCCTCGGCGGCGCGGCCATGTTCGATCACAATAAAGCGTGGCTCCTGGGCCGATCCCTGGCCTACGGCCAGAATACCGCGAAAGCCCTGCGCGGTGAGTTGCGCCTTGTCGAGTACTGTCACCGCAAAGCCATAACGCTCGCCGAGGGCGAGGGCTGTCTCGCCGAGTACCGTGGGGGTGATGGCATTACCGGGGCCGTTGCCGAGGTCGCGGGCTAACGTTAC
>CAIXLU010000534.1 GCA_903920315.1 uncultured Oscillochloris sp. | reverse complement strand
CTTTGACAGTGCCTTCTGTAGTCATAACTCGTTAACAGGGTGAACAGTGCAGATGACAGCGACAGATGCCATCACGCCCAATCTGCAATGCCTAATGATCCGGAATGAGCGGGTTAATCGCCCGCTGAATGAGCGTCGGGTCCTCGATCATGTTTTGGCGTACCGTTTCCCAGTACTCGGGTTTTTCGTAGCCCAGTTGCCAGATCGCAATACCGGCCAAGTCGAGATCCTGCACCGTCTTGATTTTTGAGGCGAGGCCCGTCTTCGTCATAAACCAGACTTGGCGCGTGCCCTGGGCGGAGCGGTAGGAAAAATAACTCTCCTCGACCCGCCCATTGGCGTTGCTTTCCATAAAGTTGACAGTGGCACCTTGCTCGTCAATAATCTCCTGGATAATGCTCCAGGGTCGAGGCGTAGCCGATCCGTCGGGGGGCCAGTCGTAGCCATAGAAGTGGATGCCGAGCAGCACCTTGGCTGGGTCTACCACGCTACGGGCGTACTCCGTCACCGACTGGATCCAGTAGGCCGGGGCGACAGGGCCAGGGTTGCCGCCACGCCAATGGTAATCGTAGGTCATAATGCGCAACTGGTCTACAACTTTGCCGATCTCGACCCAATCCTGAAAACCGCCGAGTCCGCCGTAGTCGCTGGCCTTCGCGTGGACAGCCACCGTGAGCAGTTTGCCGTTCTGGTGCATGGCGGCGGCAAGTTCCTGCATAAAGGCCGTGAAGTCGTTGCGCAGCGAGCTATCCAGGGACTCATAGTCAATATCAATGCCATCGTAGTTACGGGCCAGCACCTCGTCCACAATATTCTGGATATGACGCGCCCGCCGCTGCGAGTCGCGCAGCACCGCAACAACCGTCTCAGGGTTTGATGTCACATTGTGGACAGAGGGAATCACCCGCACGTTACTCGCGTGGGCCACCTGCACCAGTTCATCGTTGCGTGTCCCATAGAGCCGACCGCTTGAGTCGGTTGAGTACCAGAAGGGGCTGACGTCGTCAATAATATCTTTGTTCGCCTCAAAAGACTCGCGGGCACCGCCGCTGAAGTTTGGCGGCAGCCAGACAGCGATGTAACGGCCACTCTTAGGATGGTAACTGACAGGGGCTGTCTCCAGGTCGGTGGCAGTAGGAAGTGGAGTGGGTGGTACCGGCGTCGGTAGAATGATGAGTGGGGCGGCGGTCGCCTTCGCCGTAGGCGTGACGATCAGCACCGCCTGGGTACTGGCGGCCTGGGCAGCCGGGATGTTGCGGGCCATGATCAGCGTCTGGACGATCAGGGCACCAGCCACCACCATCGCGACCGTATAGATCAGGCCAAGGGCAATCGTGCTGGGTGAGAGCGAGCGGCGTATTCTCATCGGTGTTAGTAGGCCCCAAGCTCACGCAGCCGCTCGTCGCTAATCCCAAAGGCGTGCGCGATCTCGTGCAGCACCGTGCGGCGAACCTGGCTACGTAGCTCGGCTGGCGCGTGATAGTCGCGCTCTAAGGGTGTCTGGAAGATGATAATGGTATCGGGGGGGGCGAGGGTGCTGCCGGTGCGCTCGGTGAGCGGGACACCGTCATACATGCCATAGACGCCCTGCCAGGGGCGAAGGCCGAGGGCCTGTCGCTGCTCGCGGCTTGGGCTACGCTCAACGATGACATCAATGTTGGCGAGGTGGGCCTGAAAAGGTGCGGGCAGGCTCTCTAGCGCATCAACGACGAGTTGCTCAAAGGCGGCGCTATCCATAGGGGAATGTCCTAAAAAGGGTACGGAACAACCAGCGCAGTGCCGCGCTACGGCCCTCATTATACGTGTGTGCTGTTTCGGGTGTCAAGGGTTTCCATTTGTAGATGCACCTCTCCGTTCGACCGGGCTGCATTCTATGGCCAAAAAACATGTATCATAGGGTACGGAAAAATAGAGAAAAACGTATATTTCTATAGGCTTCTGTGGCCGTGATATCAAGGATGTCTTGTTGTCGTACTATGTATAACAACGACGTAGGGCCAAGTAATGTCATATCATACAATTCAGCAGATCTACGTCCAGAGGCTTTGATCATGCTAGTGCGCACACATACGGCGCGGGCGTCTCTGCTCGCGCTGCTCATCATTCTCCTGATGAATCAGAGTCACGCCTTCGCTACTACACCGGATAGCAGTGCTAACCGCCTCATCCATCCCCGTGCGAATCAGCACCACGGCAGCCGGATCAACCCCGTCCGCACTCCGGGGCCAAGCATTGACCCCTACATACGCCCCGACATGATCCGGCGCATGGAACAGATGCAGCCGATCATCCTGGCGGCTGCCCACCGCCACAACCGCTCGTCGCTTTCGGGTATGGGCGACCAGGAGTTCGCCGCTGTCCTCGTAACCATCCTCTACAACGAGAATTTTGGCTGGGTTGAGGATGACATTGCACCGCTGCGGGTCTTTACACCGCTTTACCAGGATCTCCAGCGGCGGGCAAACGAGAGTCCTCTGGGCAGTAACTTCAGCGTGTGGCCGGCCAACCTGCGCCCGTCGGTAGCCCTAGAGATCCTGCGCCATGAACTGCCGATTCCAGGTGCGCGGATGATCCGTGTGCCGGTTCAGGTGGTCGGTAGCCAGATTAATCCCGACGCCTACACCTCGCAGGAAGATCTCTACGCCGCGATCACCGCTGAGATCAGCCAAGACGATATGGCTGTCGAATATCTGGCGGCCAACCTGGAACGCGGGCTGTACCGTGCGGAGTTTGAGTGTACGCCGGTGAGTTGGCGTACCCTAGCAGCATGGCACAACCAGGGTGTCATTAGCCCGCAGGCCATCCAGTCCAATACCACTGCCTGGGATTATGTACGTCGGGCCACGGCGTATCTGCCAGCAGCTAGAGAACTCGTCCGCTGGCCCTCGCATAGCGGTGGCATGCGTATGGCGCGAATGTAGACGCACGACACTCTCGGATGTGGAACCCGCTGCTGCTTAGTTCCCATTGATGTCACCGATCATGCCGTGTGCAAACCATCCCTGCTCCAGGGCGTAACGCACAAGGGCGGATCGGCTCGTTAGGCCGAGCTTTTCGAGTGCACGGGATCGGTAGGTCTCCACTGTTTTCACACTCAAGATTAACTGCATGGCAATGTCTTTGTTGCTGTAGCCTTGGACGACCCGTCGCACCACCTCATGCTCACGTTCACTCAGCTTGGCACCAAGTAGCTCGGTGACTGCGGTGGGTCGGCGCACGTAACGGCTTACCACATGTTCGGCCAGCGATGGCTCTAGGTAGAGCCCGCCCACTGCCACAGTGCGGATGGCTTGGATCAGCGCGTCGGCCGCCGTGTGCTTGAGAATATAGCCAGATGCGCCCACTGCGAGCAATTGTCGCAGGTAACTGGTGTCATCATGCACACTTAACACCAGCACCTTGACCTCTGGGCAGTCTTGCTTGATCCGCTCGGTGGTCTGGATACCGTTCAGCGTTGGCATCGAAATATCCATGATCACCACGTTTGGCCGACAGTCTTGCACCGCATGCCAGGCCGTTTCGCCATCCCCGGCCTCTCCGATGACGTCCATATCAGCTTGTGCGGTGATGAGTGCCTTTAGCCCTGCACGCACCACCATGTGGTCATCAACTAAAAAAATTTTCACCTTGGTCATCGCATTTTTCCCCTATGCGCCGGTTCATTGGCGCTCCTCCTCTTGGGCGATGATGTGTTGTTAGAGTGGTTTCTCACAGGCCCGTTTGTTCCGCGTACGCTCGGCGATCTGTATCTGAATCGCTGCGTTGGCCTGTGCGAGATTGTGGGTGTGCGATGCCACCAGGACGCGGTTCAAACCGGGATACACGATTTTTTCATTGTAGCACGCAGCTCATAGCCCGTACCACAGGCGAATTATGGGAAAAGTCTATGGAATGTGTCCGACATCGTCAGGATTTCCCTTACACCAGAGTCCAACTCTACCTGCTAGGCATGGGCAATGAAGACTGCTATGCTGGGGTGTGTGTGCCCTGCAATGCTACGGAGATCATGTGACTGTGTGGAGGGACTAATGCCCATGTTTGGAACAAACCGCATGCCCCGTACCAATGGACGCACGGGCCAAGAGGTAGATCTCACAGGCGAGTACCAGTTACTTGCAACGCTTCCTGCCATGCTCTTTACCAGTCGTCCCGATGGGTTCTGGAATTATGTCAACCCGCCGTTCTGCGCCTACACGGGCTACCCGCAGGAGGCTCTTATGGGTTTGGGCTGGGCCGAAGTGCTGCACGCCGACGACCGAACCCTCAGTCTCTCTCGCTGGCATGCGGCGATAGGGTGTGGTACCCCGCTTCAGGTTGAACACCGGTTGCTCCATGCGGATGGCAAGCACTATTGGTTTCGCACCCACTGCACGCCCCAGCACAACGCAGCGGGCGCGATCACCCGCTGGGCCGGTATCACTGTGCCGGTGGAGATACCGCCTGAGGTTGCCGATGAGCGTGCTCTCCGCCGTAGTGCAGAACTCGCCCGTGATAGTGTGATTGCTATTACCGCACACGAACTGCGGGCACCAATGACCATCCTCCTAGGACAGGCCCAGCTTCATCAACGGCGACTGGCTTCTCGCGAGTATGTCAATCCTAACGATCTGCGTGCAGCCACGATACTGGTCGAACAGTCGCTTCGATTGTCGCGTTTGATCCATGCATTGCTGAATACGGCTGAAGTTGACCACGGCCAACTCCAAATCAGCGTCGCTCCGCTTGATCTCGCTGCGCTGGTGCGGCAGATTGTTGAGTTGCTCCAGCCAACCCTCCCCACACACATACTGCGGCTGAGCGCCGATGTACCGTCACTCTGGGTTGCAGGCGACGCTATGCGGCTGGAACAGGTACTCCAGAATCTGCTTCAGAACGCCGTGTCGTACAGCCCTGCGGGCAGCGAGATTGAGGTCGCAGTTACATCCCTTGGAGATCAGGCGCAGGTCTCTGTCCGTGATTATGGCTGCGGGATTGCGTCAAACCTCCGTCCCGCCCTCTTCCGGCGATTCGTCCGCACACGGTCGGGAGATAGTACGACAACGTCAGGGATGGGGCTGGGATTGTATATCTGTAAAACAATTATGGAACTTCACGCGGGGAGTATTGACGTCGAAAGCACGGTTGGGGATGGCAGCACATTCACCCTGTTACTACCAAAGATTCCAGAACTCTGATAGCAGCGCACTCCGCTGTTTCATGACACAAACGGGCCACAGGAGCATCTCGCCCCTGTGGCCCGTTTCTACGTGCAGGTATTAGCTTACTGGACGCGGAAGGCGATGAGAACCTCATGCTGGCTCACGAGTCCGTGAGCGACCAACGAGTAGTTGCCTGGCAGCGCATTGTCGGGCGCAGTCCAGAACATCTTGACAACCCCGTCGCTGTTAGCCCACGCCACGAGTGGCTTGGTGGTGTTGCCAGTAGGGCTGGTCTCGATCAGTGGCTCTGTAGAAATGATCTTTCCGTCAGGTGTGTTGATCCAAAAGGAGACCTGCTCGCCATCAATGTTGGCCGAGCCGCGAAATCCGGTGGCGTGGAAGACGAAGATCGTGCCGGTCTGACCGGAGGTAGGCACCACGTCATACTGCGTGACTGTCTGGCTGCCCTGCTTGTTAATTCTGAAGGGGATGACCTGCTGATACCTGCTCCGAATCCCGCGAATGACCAACGAGTAGTCACCCGTGAGCGCGCTCATCGGTGCTGTCCAGTTAATCGTCACACTCCCGTTGGCATTGGCCTCAGTAAGCATTGGCTTGGTGTTGTTGCCGAAGCTGTTGGTCTGATCGAGCGGCTCTGTGGAAATGATCTTGCCGTCAGGCGTGTTGATCCAAAACGAGATAGCCTCGTTTGCTTGGAAGCCGGCGGCCTGGAAGGTGAACTGCACGCCGGGGACGCCCTCGATCACCGTTGTTGTCGTCGTTTGCGCGTAGCTTGGCACAACTCCTGCAAAGCCAAGCGCCCCGGCGGTCAATACCGCCCCCAACCAGCGTCCTACCGTTGATTTCATATGGAACTCCTTCTCAAGCAATGCCACAGCCCTATCTGGTGAATTTCCCCAGATTGTTGCCGCGCATTGCACAATGACTGTCCGTGTCAGTGTAGCAATCCTCAGCGTCGCGTACTAGCGGGTAATGATTGACTTCTGTGCCGGGGAATACCTGACATGTCAGGTGATATCGAACCGGATGCGGATAACCCTCACACTGTCAGGCATAGTGCGGGCAGCTCATGCGGAGTTTGCATGCTACCGGCCCTATTTCTCATCGCTATACTGAGAGCTACGCTTGTTTGTGTCATCTATGTTCCCGTAGACAAGGTTCGCAGATACTTTACAGTTCAGGCCGGAATGTGGCATCTTGATGCGCTCAACCTGAAACCTGAAACCTCGCACCTGAAACCTTGTCGTAGCGATAATGGCTTGCACCGTTAGGGAATCACTTTTCACTCTGGAGGTGTACAGTGCTGGATTCATCGTCTCTCTGCTGCGCCAACTGCGGTACGCCGCTCACATCGTTCGGCGTGGATGCGTCCGGTGTCACCTGCCTGACCTGCCAGTTCTTCAACTCGCCGAATGCCCTGCTCCCCACCCCTGCGATTACCCTCGATGTGCTCGGAGCGCGGCTGAGCGATCTGGTGGCTCAAGCCCGCGCAAGCGCACTCCCCCTCAACGATATTGTCCATGTGCTACGCAATGAGCTGGAGTTTACCGCAGAGCTTGCAAGCGGTGGCCGGGATCTGTGTATCCAGATCATCGATCTCGGCCCTCGCGTGAGCCAAATCATACAGCAATCACGTAGGGATGGCAGCGTGATGCTGCGCGGTCGCAGTGTCGGGGGCTGAGACGAGGTTCGATAGGTGGCCCTAAGAATCGCATCGCGTAGACAAAAAATGCCAGCTTTGCTGGCATTTTTTTGTCTACGCGATACTCCGACAACAGCACCGAACGCGCCCTACCCCTTGGTAATCACAAAGAGTAACTCAGCCTCGCAGGCCACCTGTCCTTCCACAGTCGCTTTGGCGGCAGCCTTGCCTACCCCACGGCGGAACTTCTCCATCGTTACCTCTAGGCGTAGCACATCGCCCGGTCGCACCACTCGCTTGAACCGCGCTCCGTCAATTCCGGCGAACAGAACCAGTTTGCCAGCATGCTCGGGCAGGCTCAGGGCTGCCACCGCCCCTGTTTGTGCCAGAGCCTCAACGATTAGTACTCCGGGCATGATCGGGTTGCCTGGAAAGTGGCCAGTGAACTGCGGCTCATTGGCGCTTACTAGCTTCTCTCCTACCGCCCGCAGTCCTGGCTCTAGCTCTAGGATGCGGTCAATCAGCAGAAATGGGTAGCGGTGCGGGATGATCGCCATGATCTCTTGTGTACTCAGCATAAAATCTCCCTTGCAAACGGCGGTGCATCTTATCATAGCGTAGAAATAGCAACGCCCGCACCTGGGGGGAGGTGCGGGCGCTTGTCCAGTCTGGTCCGGACGTTGACTTTCCCGCTCGTCCTCTAGGGGGAAACAGAGGGCGAGCGGAGAAAACGTCGTCCGGGCGAGAACCTCATACGGGGCGAGGCGGGTGATGATACCCGCCTCGCAGAGGGCGTTGCGTAGCTGCAGCAGTGCCCTCTCTTATCTCACGACCAGGGGGAGGTATACCACGGAGTTTGCCGTCACCGTTGCCGCTGATGTCACCTGGGTGGCGATGAGATTGCCTGCTGTGTCGGTGTAGCCGTTCACATTCACCGTCGTCCCGTCCTGGATTGTCGCTGCGGTATCGTCAATCAGCGTGTCGGCAGTCACCTGGTAGACTATGGTGCCGATTGTCCAGCTTACGCTGGTGGCAGCCGTCAGGGACTTCGGTGCTGCACCGCCCATCGTCAACCGACCGGAGTGACCGCTGTCGCCAGCGCCGGGGGGGACAACGGTGCGGATCTTCTTGATCAACCGGTTGCTCGGGTCGTAGACCACGACAACGAAGGCACCTACGGACAGCGGGCCGTGGTCTTCGACGAATTCGGTGTCGAGATCGGTGTGGTAGACCACACCGCCAACCGTCCAGTTACCCTGATAGGTCGGCGTAATTGTCGTGGTCGTCGTGACTGGCATCGTAGTAACGCTGCCATAGACCTTCTGGTTGCCCGTGCATGTGTTCGTGTCTTCTCGGCTGATCTTCTGCGCTGTGCGAGCGCCTGCAGCATCAGCTTGGAAGTAGACCTCCACGCAGTTGCCAACGACAGGGCCAGTAGACTTGTTGAAGCCTTCCAGACGAGTCTTTGCCGTAATCGAGTAGCTCGTGCCGCTGATGATCCACCCACCGGGCGCATCAGATGACGCGAGGGATTCGATCAGACCAAGCGCTTTGCCAATGCCGCGATGATCGTTCTCCTCGTTCGAGCTTCGCTTGACCTTGATCTCGGTCGCGATGAGCGAGCCATCAACTGAGCGCTGGAACTTCCCAGCAACGAGTTGGCCTGTGGTAAACGGAGCACCCACAAGCTTGGTGTTCGCCGTCACAACCAATACGAGGTTGCCCACCGTCCAGGAGCCAAGCTCTCCTGGGGTGCCCGGCAGTTTCGTGATCCGGCCGTAGAACTCATGCTCTTCGGCGCTGGGCTTGCAACGGTAGTTCGACTCGCTTTCGATGCTGACGAGTAAGCGTACGGTGCCGTAGTAGACGTCCTTCTTGTAGTGAACCTGGACACATGTGCCAACCCGAATCCTGCCATAATCTTCTGACTGGCGGGTTTCAGCAGTGACCCCATAGTCAACGCCACTGATCGTCCATGCAAGTTTGTCGCTGCTCGGCAGTTTTTCCACCACCCCATGTGCCTCGAAGACACCGGAGCGGGACTCTTGACCGCAGTTCGCCGGGAAGATTGTCGCCACGGTGCGAGTGTTGCTGGTGCCGGTCACGCTGTAGGTCAGGCCCACACAATCGCCGACGACAGGCAGAGTGGTAAAGCTGGTGTCAAAGGCAGTGGTAGTCGTGACTGCAAATGTCTGTCCGCCGATCACCCAGTCGCCAACCTTGTCAACGGGCCGTGCGTCAACGGGGCCACGGAACGAGCGGTCGCTGGTCGCGCCTCCGCATGTGTCCTCGGGGCGGATCCGCTGGGCGATGTTCTTGCCGTCCTTGACGATGTAGATCACACTCACGCACGCATTTGCGAGCGGTCGGGTGCCGCCGAAGCCATCAAAGAAGGTGGCATCGCTGATCTCAAACGGTAGGTCACCGATTGTCCATGTGCCGTTGGCTCCCAGTTCCGTCTGTGTTTTGATCTTACCCTTCAGTTCCTTGATCTCGGGCCCGCCTGTCGCTACACAATCGTTGTCGGGTGTGATTTTCGTCGCAACCGGGGGCGTTGTGCTGGGATTGTAGGCAACTTCAACACACGCACCGACCCGTGGCCCTTCAGCACCGAACCCGAAGAAGACCGTTTTGTCTGTCACCGACAATAGCACCCCATTGATCGTCCACATTCCGGAGAGCTTACCAATGTCAGGTCGAATTTCAACAATACCCTTGAGTTCCTTGGATTCGCCCTGAATCGTTGACGCTGCCTGAACGTGGATCAGTGTCGGCACGATGGTCAGGATGGCGATGACGAGGATGGGCAGCGTTCTTCGAAGTAGTCGTTGCAAATCCAGTTTTGGACTCATTGCCTTGTTCTCCTTACGTTGCGATAGAGGTCTTTTGGTTGCGATCGTGCGATAGAGTGTGGGCTGCAGCTATTCTACAAACGGCATACCTTGCCAATAGTTATGGCCGGTTTCGCAGAAACACACGAAGAGTGGCGAAAATTCTCCGCCACTCTTCATTGCTCATCCTTCAGCCCGGTTATCGCTTTGGTTCGGGTGTCTCAGGGTGACTTGGCTCCGGCGTCTTCGGGTGGCTGGGTTCAGGTGTCTCAGGGTGACTTGGCTCCGGCGTCTCAGGGTGACTTGGCTCCGGCGTCTCAGGGTGACTGGGTTCGGGTGTCTCAGGGCGACTTGGCTCGGGCGTCTTCGGGTGGCTGGGTTCGGGTGTCTCAGGGTGACTTGGCGGCGGGGTATGTTGCGGTACATCGGTAGGATTTTCTGGTCGAGATGTTGCCACCTCCGTTGGTTCCGGGGCGTCGGTTTTTCTCGGCTCGGGCGTGTTGTTCTCATGAGGAGGAGGAGGCGACTCCGTTTGCCTCGGTTCTGGCATCCTCGTCTCGGGTGGTGGTGTGTTGTCAGGGTTATGTGGTGGTAATTCCGGCGTTGCTCCACCATGATCGCCATTGCCCGCAGGTGTCGCAGGGGCATCACCCGTCGTCGGTACACGCGCCGGTGGCTCACGCGCCGGTGGCTCACGCGCCGGTGGCTCACGCGCCGGCGGTTCGCCCGTCGGCGGTTCGCCCGTCGGCGGTTCACCTGTCGGTGGTTCGCTCGTCGGCGGTTCGCTCGTCGGCGGTTCGCTCGTCGGCGGTTCACCTGTCGGTGGTTCGCTCGTCGGCGGTTCATCCGTCGAAGTTGGCAGCGATACCGGGGGTGGCGGGAGAGTCTGTGTCGGGTATCGGCGTATGTGTTCCGTTGGTCGCAATGTCGGCGCGGGCACTGGTGTGGCTGATGGCACAGGCATCGGTGTGTCCGATGGCGTAGCCGATGGCGTAGCCGATGGCCACGGACTCGGAATCGCCGTCTTAGTTACTCTTATGGTGGCGGATGGCGTTGCTATCAGGGTCGGCGTAGAGGATGGCGCATGCGTCGGTGTAGGTTCGAGATCTGCCAAGACTGCGTCGGCAGTCGCGCCTGCCCTGCTGGCATCACCAAGCGATTGGCGCGTGGCGTCGGGAAGGTGACTGTCTTGTGCTTCCATTAGGGCGGTACGTTGGGCCGCAATCTGAGTACGATAGTGCACCAGCAGAGCATCCTGCTCGGCGGGATCTACCTCCGTGATCGCCTGTGCCGCTGCGAGGTAGGACGCATCCAGATCATCGAGTATCTGCGAGTCAATTTTCTGGTTGGCCCTCGCTACGGCAATCATCTCGTCAACCCGCACCTGGGCGAGATTCAGATTTAATCGTGCCCGATCCGCGTTATTGCGCACAAAGGCCAGCCGTGCCGACTCGCCAACCCGCTTTAGGCCGTAGAGGGGGCTTCCCGGTAGACTGCCTCCCGCAAAAGCAACCCCGCCCTCGAAGAGCGCGATGGCCAGGAGTACAGCAGTCCCCATGCGCAGCACCCAACCGCTCCAGCCCCATGTCGCCCGTGAATGGTAGGTGCGCCGCAGCGCCGCCCTGGCTCGTCTTCGCGTCGCAATCCGCACCCGCATTGGTAGCTTAGGCGGAGTCCAGCTCTGTACGTGGGTGACAGTTGCGAGAAGTGGCGCGAGATCACGAGCGTATTCGGGGAAGTCGCGCAGGCACATCTCGGCGGATTTCCCTGCATGCATATGTGCCAGGCAGATGTCGAGTGCTTCCTCGATGCTATGGGACGGGTCAGTCATGAGTGGTCGTATCGCCTAACGGTGACTGAACAGTGTGTTGTCATCACTCCGCCTCCTGGCCTTGCGGCCTGTGCCCTCGGCTTCCGCCAAGCAACTTCGCGAGGGCACCGAGCGCCCGATGCTGCATGACCTTCACCGCTCCCTCGCTGCGACCGGTCAGTGACGCGACTTCGGCGTTGCTCCGCTCCTCAATAAAGCGGAGCAGCACAATTTCGCGTTGGTCAGGGGTGAGCCGTGCGATTGCCGCGTGAAGTGTGCGACGCTCATCATTGCTCATTGCGTGTTCGTCAGGGGTTGGCTCTTTATCAGATATGCTCGGGTCAAGGGGGACATTCCCCGATGACTTCCGTCGGAAATGGTCAACGACAAGGTTATGTGCAATCCGGTAGAGCCAAGCGGCAAATGCCGGATCGACTCCACTCGGCGGCAAGCGAAAGCTCGCTAGCCGCTCAACGACGCGAACCCAGAGATCACCGACGAGATCCTCGGCGACACTGGCGTCACCACATCGTGCGTAGACATAACGAAAGAGCGCGTCAGCGAAGCGATCATAGATGGTGTCGAAGGCGCGCTGGTCGCCCTGCTGCGCCTGCGTGATCACTTTGCTAAGATCGTCCTTCGAGGTAGCCACCACGTGCTGTTCCCCTGCTTAGGACGCTTCAGTGAAGAAACGAAGAGGTAGAGATGAAGTTACGCTGGTGTGGGGCAATTGTGAGTGAATACTCATATGTACTCCGCGCCCACGGTGCAGAATCTGCGTGGATCATTCTTTTTCATACACACACGATACCAAGTTATACTTTAGCATAGAACATGTATCCTGTAGTGGAACTTTCTCTTTGCCCAGGCTAAGAATCGTCTTTTTCGACTCTTGGCTTCAACGGATGTCACCCATCATGTCTGTTGTGCGCTCTTAACACGACATAAAATCCTTGACGCACCTGATCACAGTTGCTATAATACCGATGCCTGTGTTCTCAGGTATTCCTCGTATTGACTCCCTACGATCTAAGCTGTATCGTGTGGCACGCGGCGGATCAAACATCCGCGCTCGTTGTGTGAGTATCGCCACAATCGCTATACAGCCAGCATCGAAATCACGCCTGCACGTTAGCAACACCGCTCGCTGCATGTTCAAGCGGCTTCCCCAGAACTCGACGCGCCCGGCGCGGCGTTCTACCCGTCCCATTCGCATCCCCAGATTGCCTATGGGCGGAACCTCAGCAGGAGGATCATACATGGCTACCACTGGCTCGTCACTGATGCAGTTCCTCGGTGAGTTGCAGGATCGCAAGCAGTTTCTCCAGCTCAACTGGCGTGGAACGTTCGTTGATTACCTCGACCTTGCGTCGAAAGATCCCCGTGTCACCCGCAACGGGTTCCAGCGCATCTACGACATGATTATGTCGTATGGCACCGAGGAGTTTGTTGACGCCAAGAAGCGGCTGATCCGCTATAAGTTTTTCTCTGATGCCTCGTTCGATGGAGACGACTCGATCTTCGGCCTTGAGATTCCGCTCATGCGCCTGGTGAACTTCTTCAAGGGTGCGGCCAAGGGCTATGGTACCGAGAAGCGCGTGCTGCTGCTGCACGGCCCGGTTGGCTCCTCCAAGTCTACGATTGTGCGCCGCTTGAAGAAGGGTCTGGAGCATTATTCGAAGACGGACGCTGGTGCGCTCTATACCTACGACTGGTATCTTGGTCCCATTGACGACCCGATTACCTTCGACCACACCAAGGTTCCCGATGCCGAGTGGGAGAAGTGCCCGATGCACGAGGAACCCCTGCATCTTGTGCCTTTGGATATGCGCGAGCGCCTGCTTGAGCAGGTCAACGCGGAGCGCCCCGCCGAGGAGCATCTGCGGATTGTCGGCGATCTGTGCCCGGTCTGCCGCTTCCACTACAAGGATCTGATGCGCCGCTACGACGGCGACTGGAGCAAGGTGGTGCAGCACATCCGCGTGCGCCGCCTGGTTTTCAGCGAGCAGGATCGCGTTGGTATCGGTACCTTTCAGCCCAAAGACGAGAAGAACCAAGACTCCACTGAGCTGACCGGCGACATCAATTACCGCAAGATTGCAATCTACGGATCGGACTCCGACCCGCGTGCCTTCAACTTCGACGGCGAGTTTAATATCGCCAACCGTGGAATTATCGAGTTCGTTGAGATGCTCAAGCTCGATGTGGCCTTTCTCTACGACTTGCTCGGTGCCTCCCAGGAACACCGCATCAAATCGAAGAAGTTTGCCCAGACTGATATTGACGAGGTAATCCTGGGGCATAGCGTGGCGGGGGGAACTCCTATTCCCTACCGCTTCCGTGGCGCAGTGAAGTGGGCAACCCTTGCCGCACTTCATGATGAGTTTGAGTTGTCTTCTGACGGGTTAGAGGTATTGGCCTACGACTTTGAGCGTCAGCGCATCGGCTGGACTCCCGTGAAGTCGCTTATTCGCCATCGCTTTACCGGCGATATGTACACGACCGCACAGAAGTGGGGCACGGTGGAGACAACCCCGAACCACTCGATCTATGACCGCACGGG
This sequence comes from uncultured Oscillochloris sp., assembly GCA_903920315.1. Classification (GTDB taxonomy): domain Bacteria; phylum Chloroflexota; class Chloroflexia; order Chloroflexales; family Chloroflexaceae; genus Oscillochloris. The sequence goes on along the minus strand of CAIXLU010000534.1, from coordinate 7,321 downwards.
ACAGACATTCTATCCTGAGGAGCGCCACGAGATAATGGCCTTACGCCGCTTTGATCAGGCGTTCACCTCTGATGATGGCCCCGCGCTGATTGATATTGTCGCGGGCATCACTGGCTTTATCGGCAGTGATGCACGCACTCTTGCCGATGGCGGCAAGGTCATCCGTCCCTGCCCGCCCGGCTGGGTTCGGCTGGATCTGCCCCGCCACGCCACTGCCATCCGTGCGGTCTACCATCCGATTGAGGACGCCGACGCACTGAAAGATCTGATCACGGTGCTGGTTTGGTACGCTACTGAAGGTCACGTCAACGGCACCAATGGCGGAATCGTAATTAGCCAGGCTGATCCTGATGAGCTTGAGCGGGTGCGTCTCGCCTACACCCGTATCTCTACCGCTGATGGCTCTATCGACTCCGGCGCTCAGACCGATTCGGCATGGCGACTCTACCTTGGGTCTGAGGTCATCGCCCGTCTCGCTGAGCATCACTGCGGCAAGCTAGCGCTGAACAAGCGCCTGCCAGACTTTCTCTTCGGTCTGCCCCGCGATTTGCTCCAGCACGCCTTTGATGAACTGATGAGGACTGACGGCACGCGCAAACTTCCCGCATCACTCGCCAGTGCTACATCAACCGCCTACCACGATAAGTTCTTTGAGTATAAGACGATCTCGCCGATGCTGGCCGCACAGGTTGGTACCCTGGCGACACTGCTGGGCTACGATTATAGCGTTTACACTGCCGAGCGGCCCGAGCGCGATCCAGCTTACCGTATCCGCTTCGTCTCCGGCGAGGGCAAGCGCGGTGGTCGCCGCATCACCTTTGAGGCACACCTTCACTCTCGTCCCGTTACCGATGAGTGGGTCTATGACATCGAGTGCGTCGGCCTGCACAACTTTGTCTGCGGTGTAGGTAACGTCGTTTGCCACAACACCAACGAGCCTGAGTACCGTCGCTTAGAAAACAACGAATTCATGGAGGCGCTCAAAGATCGCACCGTCCGCATTGATATTCCCTACGTCACGCGCCTGCGTGACGAGGTGCAGATCTACGAACGCGACTTCAACAAGCGGAAGGTGCGCGTTCATATCGCTCCACATACCCTGGAGGTTGCCGCGATGTGGGCCGTGCTGACGCGCCTGGAAGATCCCAAGAAGCCGAACCTCACGCTGCTCCAGAAGCTCAAGCTGTATAACGGCAAGACTCTCCCTGGCTTCACTGAGGACAACATCAAGGAACTGCGCAAGGAGGCGGTGCGCGAGGGGATGGAGGGCATCTCGGCCCGCTACATTCAGGACAAGATCTCCAACGCCCTGGTGAGTAACCAAGAGGAGGGTTACATCAACCCCTTCATGGTGATTAACGAACTGGAGAGCGGCCTGAAGAACCACGCCCTGATCAGCAACGAGGACGACCGCAAGCGTTACCGCGACCTGCTAGCGACGGTGCGCGAGGAGTACACCGAGATTGTGAAGAACGAGGTGCAGCGGGCGATCTCTGCCGATGAGGAGGCGATCAAGCGCTTGGCCGGCAACTACATTGACAATATCAAGGCGTACACCCAGCGCGAGAAGGTGCGCAACCGCTACACCGGCCAGTACGAGGAGCCTGACGAGCGCCTGATGCGTAGTATCGAGGAGAAGATTGACATTCCCGAATCGCGCAAGGATGATTTCCGCCGCGAGATTATGAACTACATCGGCGCCCTGGCTGTTGAGGGCAAGACCTTCAACTATCGTACCAACGAGCGGCTGCACAAGGCACTGGAACTGAAGCTCTTCGAGGATCAGAAGGACAGCATCAAGCTCACGTCTCTGGTCTCGCGGGTGATTGACCAGGACACCCAGGAGAAGATTGACGTGGTCAAGTCGCGGCTTATCCGCGACTTCGGGTACAACGAGCAGAGCGCCACCGACGTCCTCAACTACGTGGCCTCAATCTTCGCCCGTGGTGATACGAAGAGCAATTACTAATGTGGGGATGTGGAGATGTGGAGGTGTGACGGTCGTGTCCACATCTCCATATCTCCCCATCTCTACACCCCCAAACGTATGTCAATGAAACGAGTTGACCGCGATCTGAATCGCTTCAAGCAGATCGTTCGTGGCAAGATCAAAAAAGATCTGCGCAAGTATATGTCTCATGGCGAGATGATCGGGCGTCAGGGGAAACGCTACGTCAGCATCCCCGTACCCACCATTGATTTGCCCCAGTTCCGCTACGGCGCGAAGCAGGGCGGCGGGGTGGGCCAGGGCGATGGTGATGTAGGCGACCCGGTGGGTCAGGGCGATGGGCAACCCGGCGAAGGTCAGGCTGGCTCCGATCCCGGCCAGCACGTCCTTGAGGTGGACATGACCTTGGACGAACTGGCCGCCATTTTGGGCGAAGAGCTGCAGTTGCCCAACATCCAGCCCAAGGGACGCAAAAACCTGATCAGCGAGAAGGATAAGTACAGCGGCATCCGTCGTACTGGCCCAGACTCGCTGCGCCACTTTAAGCGCACCTACCGCGAGGCTCTGCGTCGCCAGATCTCCTCCGGCGACTACGATAGCGCCGACCCGATCATCGTGCCCATCCGCGACGATATGCGCTACCGCTCGTGGAAAGAGACGATGCTTCCCGAGAGCAACGCGGTCATCATTTACATGATGGATGTCTCTGGCTCGATGGGTACTGAGCAAAAGGAACTCGTCCGCATCACCGCCTTCTGGATCGAGACCTGGTTGCGCTCGCAGTACAAGGAGATTGACATCCGCTACATCGTCCACGACGCGGTGGCCAAGGAGGTAGATCAGGAGACGTTCTACCACATCCGCGAGGGTGGCGGTACGAAGATCTCCTCAGCCTACAAGCTCTGCAACCGCCTGATTGACGAGCGCTACCCCTCGGAAGAGTGGAACATCTACCCTTTTCATTTTTCTGACGGCGATAACTGGGGTGGCGGCGATACCCGCGAGTGTGTTGAGTTGCTGAGGAAGGAATTGATGCCGAAGGTGAATCTGTTCTGCTACGGACAGGTGCGCTCGCTCTATGGATCGGGTCGCTTCGCCCACGATCTTGAGGAGTACCTGGGCAACGACGAGCGGATTGTGGTGAGCGAGATCGCAGATCGTGATGACGTATACGACACGATTAAAGATTTTCTGGGTAAAGGTAAATGAAAAATACCAGTATCCCCCCACATTTGGATGCCGCCCGCGAGGAGATCGAGGCCCACGCCCGCGATTATGGCCTTGATTTTTACCCGATTCTCTACGAGGTGCTTGACTACCGCACCCTCTACGAGACGGCGGCGATGGGCGGGTTCCCCACCCGCTACCCGCACTGGCGTTTTGGCATGGACTTTGATCAGTTGATGAAGGGCCATATCTGGCAGGGTTCGACGATCTACGAGATGGTGATCAACACCAACCCGTCGTACGCCTACTTGCTGGAGGGGAATGAGGACGTGACCCAGAAAATGGTCATGGCCCACGTCACCGGCCACGTTGACTTCTTCAAAAATAATATGTGGTTCGCCCACACGAACCGCAAGATGCTCGACGCGATGGCGAACCACGCCACGCGCATCCAGCGGATTATTGACCGCATCGGTTACGATGTGGTCGAGGAGTTTATTGACACCTGCCTCTCGCTGGAAAACCTGATAGACTACCACTCGCCCTACATCAAGCGGCCCGAGTCCCAGTCTCAGCAACCTCTGGCGAGCGAGGCCGAGGCCGAAGAGCAGACTGCCCAGGGACTCAAGGTTGATCGCGGCTACATGCGTGACTACATTAACCCACCCGAATACATGGCTGCTCAGCGCAAGAAGATCGAGGACGAGCGCGCCAAGCAGCGCCGCTTCCCCGAGAACCCTCAGCGCGACATTCTGCTCTTCCTGATGAACTACGCGCCCCTAGATCGCTGGCAGCACACCATCCTGGAGATCATCCGCGACGAGGCGTATTATTTTGCACCCCAGGGAATGACTAAGGTAGCCAACGAAGGATGGGCGACGTTCTGGCATAGCAAAATCATGACCCAGAAGGTGGCCAGTGCCTCCGAGATTGTCACTTTTGCCGACTTGCACAGTGGCGTGGTGGCCACCAGTGGCGGGCGGCTCAACCCGTACAAGCTGGGCCTGGAGCTGCTACGCGATATTGAGGATCGCTGGAACAAGGGCAAGTTTGGCAAAGAGTATGATGAGTGTGATGATATTGCCGCCAAGCGCACCTGGGACAAGCAGCTCGGCTTGGGTCGCCAGAAGCTTTTTGAGGTGCGCAAGCTCTATAACGATGTTACTTTTATTGATGAGTTTCTGACCCCTGAGTTCGTCATCGAGAACAAGCTCTTCACCTTCCGCTACAATCGCGACACCGATCTTTACGAGATCGCCTCGCGTGAGTTTAAGCAGATCAAGGAGAAGTTGCTCTTCCGGCTCACCAACTTCGGCCAGCCCTTTATGTATGTTGAGGACGGTAACTACAACAACCGTGGCGAGCTTTACCTGCGCCACCGCCACGAGGGTGTGGATCTGAAGATGGATTACGCCCGCGACACGATGCGCAACCTGCATAAGATCTGGACGCGGCCAATCCACCTGGAGACCCAGATTGACGATAAGAAGCGCCTGCTCTCCTTTGACGGTAGCGACTTCACCGAGCGTAGGATTGATTAAATGCCAGATGCAAAATTGCATTTTGCATCTGGCATTATGATCGCCGAGATCCTTCATCTCGCCACAGGTCGACTGTGTTCAACAAGCGCCACGCCCCGCCTTGATGCCGAGTTGATCCTAGCGCACCTGCTAGGCTGGCCACGCGCCCGGCTGCTTGCCGAGCGCGATTACGTTGTGCCTGACGATCTGGCGGCTACCTTCGCCGAGTTGCTTTCCCGCCGCGCCGAAGGCGAGCCGGTGGCCTATCTGGTGGGCCATAAGGAATTCTACGGCCTTGATTTCGCCGTTGACCGGCGCGTGCTGGTACCCCGCCCCGAGACCGAGCTGCTGGTGGAACTGGCTATTGCGGCGGCTCGGCGAATTGCGGCGGGGCGAACGGAGCCACTGCGCATCGCCGATATTGGCACCGGCAGCGGGGCCATCGCCGTGGCCCTGGCCGTTCATCTGCCCGACGCCCTGATTGACGCGGTAGATATCTCGCCCGAGGCGCTGGACGTGGCACAGGTCAATATTGTGCGCCACGGCATTGCCGGGCGCGTGCGCCTACTGCGGGGCGATCTCCTGGAACCGCTCGATGCACCGGCGGACATGATCGTCAGCAATCCGCCCTACACCATCCTGGCCGAGGTGGAGCCGAATGTGTTTGCCCACGAGCCGCACCTCGCCCTGGAGGGTGGCCCCGACGGTGCCGACCTTTACCGGCGACTGTTTGTTGAGGCACCGGCAGGTCTGCGACCAGGCGGCGCAATGATATGCGAGATTGGTGCATGGCAGGGTGTACGTGTGGTCGCCTTGGCGCGTGCCGCATTCCCTGCCGCCGACGTGCGGATTTTCCAGGATCTCGCCGGCCATGACCGGGTTGTGCAGATCATCATCCCAACGTAATCCACCTGTCATCCCCAGACATAGCCGTGTACTCATCTCCTTCCTATACTGGATTGTAGTAATAGGAGGAGAAACCACATGACCGCACTCTTTGTAGCTCTCGGCATCGCCGTCATTACCCTGCTTGCGCTGCTTCTCTGGTTTGTTCCCCACCTGCTACATCAGCAGGCGGTGCGCAGCGAGCAGGAGGCGACCAAGCTGCGCGATATGCTGCTCGATATGCTTAATGAGCAAGAGGCTGTCACAATGCGCCAGTCGCAACTGGGCGCGTCAATTGCTTACCTCCAAGAGCAGCTTGAGCAGATCGCTGATAATACCCAGCGGGCCGGGGATGTCCAGAATACCCTGGTTCGCAGCCCCGCCGATCAGACCGCCCTCTATCAGATTGAGGAGCGGATCGGCTCAATGCAGTCGCAGATTCAGAGCTGGCTCGATACCCGTGGGAAGGCCCAGCGCACCGCTAGTGCCCAGGATAATGAGGCGTGGGCTTATCTTATGGGCCTGCTCACGGCGATACAGGATCGCGTTGGCCAGATTTCGGTCGAGCATAGCAATGTCCATGTCGGATTGCACGCCCGCGCCCTGCTTGATGAGCTTGAGCAGGAAATATCTCATTTGCGCGGGATTTCCGAGGATATCGCCACCCTTCAGTGGCGGTTGCGCCGCTCGCTCCACGAGCGCGAGACGAATATCTCATCCCTGCGTGCGCGCACCAGCGGTGGGAGCAACTAGCTCCTGACTCTGATCCTTACTGCCACATACAAATATCGCTGTGGACTTGCGTTATCATGTGAGGATACGATGAGGTGTAGATCTTCCGCATCCTTGAAACATTGGCCAAACCTATGAGCATCGTCGTTATTGATAATCAGGCTGTCCACTACGAGGTCTTCGGACGCGGACGCCCCGTGCTTTTTCTCCACGGGTGGCTCGGTAGCTGGCGCTACTGGTTTCCGACCATGGAGGTTATGGCCGAGCATTTCCGCACCTACTCCTTCGACTTCTGGGGCTTCGGTGATTCGCGCCGTAAGCTGACCCAGGAGAGCATCCAGAACTACTCCGATCAGGTGATTCGTTTCCTTGATGCGCTCGGAATTGATCAGGTGCAGCTTGTTGGCCACTCGATGGGCGGGATGGTCGCGATTAAGACGGCGATTACCTATCCTGATCGTATCCAGCGTGTGGCCACTGTGGGCGCGCCAATTGACGGCAACTCGCTCTCGTGGCTGCTGAAACTCACCGACCAGCCCCTCTTTGCCAATGCCTTCGCTCGCATGCCCTGGGTGCGCCGTCGGCTTTTCCGCTTCTTTCTGGGCGAGACGAGTGACCAAGCGATTGGTGAGATGATTGACGACAGCGTGAAGTCGAGCGCCGTCTCGCTGCGCCAAGCCGTCAGTTCAATGTGGCGCACCGACCTGCGTCCCGAGCTGAGTCGGCTCAAGGTGCCTGCCCTGATCGTTCACGGCGGTCGCGATGATGTTGTCCGGCCTAACCAGGCGGATCTGTTTGACAACATGCCTCTGGCCGAGGTTGTGCGGATGCCGCGCAGCCGCCATTTTCCTTTCCTTGACGAAGCGACTCAGTTCAACGATACACTGCTGCACTTTCTGAAGGCGCAATCATCCACGAACAATACTGGCGGCACTGGCGGTACTGGCGGCACTGGCGGCGCGATGCCGAAATTGATCACTCGTGAGTATCAGCCGGTGCCGTAGGGGAGGGATGAGGGATGAGGGATGAGGGATGAGGGATGAGGGATGAGGGATGAGGGATGAGGGAT
>CAIXLU010000533.1 GCA_903920315.1 uncultured Oscillochloris sp. | reverse complement strand
GGTGTTCCCTTCGTTCAGGCTGATTCGTCTTGGCACGCAAATCATACTGATTGTTGGCGTCCTGTCCACCTCGAATCAAAAAGTGACACCTGGTGAGGGGGTGAGGCTATTCCTTATGTGAAGGTGTGGTGCCGTTAGGTTCGAGCGGCCACGCGCTGCCGAGCCTGCGGGATGTCAATGGGGAGCATGATGACGGGAGGTCGTTCCGTGCCAACTACTTGCGGCCAGCTATACGGTTCTGTCCGCCAGTCCGTACCATCAACAAGATAGGCGTAGCAGTAGCGTCCACCGACGGGCAACATCAGGCGGGCCTCCCAATGTTGCTCGCCAAGCCGCATCGGCGTGGCACTCGTACTCCAGCCGTTAAAGTCGCCGACGAGATGGATTGCGTCCGCCCAGATCCGTGAGGATAGGCGAAACAGCACGATAACGTTCTTCTGTCCTGTAAGCAACTGGAAGATCATAGGGACACCTCTCAGGGTGGAGTGCTAGGATAGTCATCTGCTCATCACCCTGTGGAGGAGTGGCGATCAGGAGCGAGGACGTGAGTAAGAGCGGTGCGCAGGGCGATCATTGCCGTCGGATCGGGGGCATGGTCGTTCTTCACACAGGTTGCTAGCTCATGGCGTAGATCGGCCATCGTGCGCCGGAGCGTACCCCAGCCCAGTTGCCCCGCCACTGCGTCAATCACACTCAACCGAGCGTCGAGCAGAATCCCTGCGGCAGCACTCCACGTCCCCACCTCCAGCATCTCCAGGATCGCGCCAACGTAGCGTAGCTGTTCGGCGATCTGGTAGCGCGTCGTCGAATGAATGCTCTCCAACGGCTGATGTGTGGGCAGATAGGACGCATCGAGAATCATAGGGTTACTCCAGTAGGGCGGGCGGTAGGCAGACGCCGCGCATTGCGGACGATACTGCACTCCGTTGTGCCACGAGCTGGCGGATAGTCGGTACGAGTTCGGTGGACAACTGCTCTGAGCGTAGCAGCGCGTCGGCTTGACTCCAACCACTAGCTGGACAGAGCGACGCATCCCCAAGAGCATCAATCACCAGCACCTGACACGCGGGAGCAAGGCGATGAATTGCAGCGACAATGCCCAATTCACGGCTTGAGGCGAAGCCCACGACGAGAATGACCACATGGGGTTGCGCGATCTTGATCGTATCAAGAGCGTCTGATCCCCAGATGCTGTCGCCCACAACACCGAGGGTGCGCTGACTCTGATCCTGGATCGTCCGGGCTAGCGCCGCCCGAAAGCCGGGGTGATGACCTACAAGAAAGATGCGCCTCATGATGCCACCCGCTATGTGCATGAACTGCCGTGATTGCAAGAATGGCCACCTTTATTGAGCAGACCATGCAGCACCCTCAGCATACGCCTTCCGTCAGCATCTGACGATACCGTGTGATACGGATTTATAAACTACGAGAGATGGTATTTCCGTACGACAAGTACGTACGTACAAGAGGCAGGAGGCAGGAGGCAGGAGGCAGGTGGAGGAACCCCTGCCACCTGCCACCTGACACCTGCCACCTGCCTCCCGCCACCTGCCACCTGCCTCCTGCGCCTCCTACCTAGTCAACCGAAGGCGGAGTCAGTTCCCGCTGCACTGCATAGCGCACGAGTTCAGCCTGACTATGCAGGCCAAGCTTGCGCATCAGGTTAGCGCGGTGAGTCTCGGCGGTGCGCGGGCTGATATTCAGATGGGCCGCGATCTCCGGGCTGGTGCGACCGGCGGCCACGAGCTGAAGGACCTCACGCTCGCGCATGGTGAGGAGGTCAAAGGCGTCGAGGGGCGTTGCGTGAGATTGGCGCATGTAGCTGTCAATCGCCCGCTCACTAAGCGGTGGACTGAGGTAACGCTGTCCTGACACCACGGCACGGACGGCGCTGATCAGTTGCGCCGTATCATTTTCCTTGAGCACATAGGCCGCCGCCCCGTTGCGCAGCGCATCAAGGACGTAGACTTCATCGGCGTGCATCGAGAGCATGATCACCTGCGGTGGTGATGGCAGCGCACATACCCGCCGGGTCACCTCTAGCCCATTTATCCCCGGCATCATCAGATCCACCACCAGCACCGCTGGCTGGAGTTGCTCAACCAGTCGCACCGCTGCCAGCCCATCGGCGGACTCGCCGACCACCTGGTAGCCCGGCTCAGCCGTGAGCAGGGTGCGAATGCCCTGGCGCACAATGGGATGATCATCGGCGAGTACAATCGTAATCATGGTCATGGCTCCGCATCCAGCGGCAGTTCTGCCGTCACACAGGTACCCATACCCGGCGCTGTCTCGATATTCAGCGTTCCATTCAGCAGGGCGACCCGCTCCTGCATGCCGGTCAGCCCACTTGATCGGGCGCTGGAAAGAGCCTCCTCCAGCACAAAGCCGAGGCCCACATCACGCACTTGGATGAGCAACTGCTCCGGTGAGGCGAGCAGGCTGACGATGGCGGTCGGCACCTGAGCGTAACGGGCAATATTGGTAAGAGCTTCTTGCACAACCCGATAGGCAACCGTCTCCACGGTGGGCGGCATATGCTTTTCCAGTCCCCAGTGGCGAAGATCCACCGTGATCCCCGTCTGCTCACGGTAGCGGTTGATCTGCCAGAGCAGTGCCGGTAACAGGCCCATATCGTCGAGCATGGCGGGGCGCAGGTCAAGCGAGAGCGCTCTCACTTGAGTAATGAGATCCTGCGTAGCCCGATGAGCCTCGGCCAGTCGATCCGCACGTGCCTCTGGTTGGAGGCGGCTCGCCAGTTCCAATGAGAGGCGCAGGCCAGTCAGTGCCTGTCCAACCTCATCGTGCAGCTCACGGGCGAGATGGCGGCGCTCCTGCTCCTGGGTCTCAAGCAGGCGGTGCGAGAGGTATTGGAGGCGGGAATGCGCCTCCTGAACCTCGGCGTAGAGCCGCGCATGATCAATCGCCTGCGCGCACTGCTGAGCGAGGGCCAATAGGAGTACCCGATCATCAGCGGAGAATGTCTGCGTCGTCGCAAAGCCCAGCGAGAGGACGCCAATACCCATCCCCGCCGTCACTAGTGGGAGCGCGGCATAGGCACTGATACCGTGGTCATTGAACTGACGGCCAAAGCCGGGGAATTGAGCCTCGCCAACCGCCACCGACTCAATCCAGATCGCCGTCTGGGTGCGGGTGGCCTGAGCTGACGGCAGCGGCGCATCTAATGGGGTGGGGCGGGGCGGATTCTGCACGACCGACGGCGGAGTCTGGCCTACGATTTCAAGTAGATCTCCACGCGCATCACGTAGTAACAAGGTGCCGGACATGGCACCCGTGGCCTGACAGATCTGATCGAGGATGATCCGAACGACATCGTCGCGGGTCAGTGCCGCAGCCAATGCCGCCGTCATGGTCTGAAGGCGTCCAATACGCAGCGTGGCCTGCTCAGCCGCCGCACGCGCCTGTTGCTCAGCCGCCAGAGCCGCACGCACCTGATCTTCAACCTGCTTACGTGTGGTAATATCTTGGCTCGTACCGCTGCTCAACACCGGATGGCACCCCGCCCCCGTATCCGCAACGTAGACACGAGCGTGGGTGGCGATCCAGCGGACATCGCCGTCGGGGTGGACGACGCGATACTCAGCCATTGCACGCCCATCGCCCCCCGAGTCAGCCGTCGCCGAGACCGTCTGCCACCATACAGTCCGGTCATCCTCATGCACCTGCGCGAGAATACGTGCGGCCGGCACCGCGTCGCTCTTCAGACCATAGTGTAATTGAGCGCGGGCATCAAGTTGGATGATCCCTGTCACAATGTCGTACCGCCACGTCCCCAACTGCGCGGCATCGTAGGCCAAACGTAACTGCTCGTCACGCTCACGCAGTACGCGCTCGGCCTGCGTGCGCTCCGTAATATCAACCATCACCACACCGACGCCCGTTACCACGTGAAGGTTACCGCGTACCGGGTAGTAGCTGGTGAGCCATGTGCGAGGTTCTCCTGGGTTCGTCAGGGTCACGCCACGGATCTCGACATCGTGGATGGCATTGCCAGTCGTCAGTACCTGGCGCAAGAAGGGTTCAAAGGCCGAAGCCAGACCCGACAACAGCTCGGCAGGCGTGCGACCGGGGTAGACAATCGCTGGCAGACCATCAATTGCCGCGAGGGTTTGATTCACCCGGATATAGCGCAGGTCGGCATCGAGAACGCCCAGGCCAACCGGAATACTGGCAAAAATGGTATTGAGCAGCGCGAAGGTATCATCCTTGATCCTCGTCGCCTCTCGCCACGCGCCAACGAGTTGGGCATAGGCGACAACCAATGCGGCCCGATCAGCAAGATCCTGGAGCATCGCCAGATCATCGGGGGTGTAGGGAGCGCCGCCCGTATTGCGTGTCAGCGTGAGCGTGCCGATAACCTGCCCGCGCTCGCGCAGCGGGACGATGATTATGCTGTCAACCCCGAAGCGATCAAGATAGGGCAAAAACTGTGGGGGAACGGCGGCGCGGAAAGAATCCTGCGCCACACACGGCATGTAGAGGGGCTTGCCATCACGAATCACCTGACGGGTATGTCCCACGTCAACGCGCTGAGGGATCTGGTCAATGGCTGAGACCAACGCCTGGGCCTCGGGGTGAGCGTGCGCTGTGTGAGCGGTAATAAGGGTCGTGCCATCGAGGGAGATCAGCCGGAGCGCACAGAGGTCGCCGATCCGATGGGCAACATAACCGGTCATTGTGCGGCTCAGGCGTGCAAGATCGGTGCTGGCAGCGGCGAAGCAATGCGAGGCATCAGCAAGTACCGCCAGCCGCGCCTCACTACGTCGAAGGTCGGCGGCGGCCTGACTCTGCGTAGCGAGGGCTGCCTCAAGCGTCGCAATGCGTTTTTCTAGAACGCTGATCCGAACCGTTTTTGCAGAGACCGAAAGGGACCGCGATGGCATGCCACAGGCTCCAATCCGCTATCACCGGTGCTGAGTTGACGTTCTTTCGCGTAATCAAAAAGGGCGGGCCAGGGAGAGCAGAACCCTCCCTGTGACCCACCCGTGTCAGCCGAGTTGTTTTGTCTCCTCAGGTTCGCCGAGGATCTTGTTGGTAATGTAGGTGGCCAGCCAACTGGCCGCCAGACTAAAGACGAGGTTCAGTGCGCCCTTAATGAGGCGGCGGCGAAAATCTTCCTCCATAATGCGTTTGTCTCTCCATTGTGAAAAAATACCGATAGATCAGAACAAATAGACGATTGACCGATCCGCTGTGTCCACGTAGGTCAGGACTATAGTATAGCCGAGTCCGCCCATTTATGCCTACGGCACGAGCAGCCTATGAACTTTGCCACGGAAGAACACGGAAAGCCCACAGAAATCTTTTTTCTGTGGGCTTTTCGTGTTCTTCCGTGGCTGTCTATTGAGGAATCCTCGTTGTCATCCTAAGCAGATGGGTGCCTTCGGCGCAACAGTTCATCAACACGATCCTTCAACTCAAGGCCACGTTCGCGCAGCGCTGCGCGGGTGGCGGCACCGCTCTGCGAGGTAAGAAGGGCCGCCATCGCTGTGCCAGCCAGGACGCCGAATAGCATCCCTTTCATCATCCTCCCACGACGCTCTTGCGGAAAAAGCTCTGCAATCAGATGATCGGTGTCACTCATGGAAAAATCCTTTTTGCTCTATCGCAGTCCTATCCCGGTTGTGAAGGAGGAATCAAGGCTTCAGCCGGCTAAAGTCTTGTCTCCTCTTTCACGACACCAAGAGGATCGGCAGGTAAACTGTGTACTCGGAGGGGTTGCGGTTGACGGTGATGCTGTACGTATGGGTGGTTCCCCCATCCTGGGACGTAACCGTGATGGTGATCTGGTTCGCGCCTACCTGAAGATCGCTGGTCACCGGGAAGCCCGATATCGCGGGGATGCCGTTCACGTTAAGCCTGGCGAAACTGTCGGCGGTACTCGGCGTGATGATGAAGCTTGTGACTGTGTAGGGTACGCTCACCGTGTAGATGTAGGTGTCTGCGGCGAATGCTGGGCTGAGTACGCCCATACTTATCTGTAGACTGCCTAGGTTGGCATTCGTCGAGATGACCGTCAGCGAGATGGGCGTGGACGTACTAGCAGCATATGTCGTATCGCCCTCGTAGCGTGCAGTAATACTGTGGATGCCCTTCAAGAGTGACGTGGTGGTGAAGATTGCCTGGTTTGCGATCAGCGGGCGTATACCGATGACCGTCTCGCCATCCAGAAAGGCGACGGTACCTGAGGGCTGGGGCTGATCGATAGGCGCGCTGGGGTCAAACGTGACGGTGGCGGTAAAGGTTGCCGTTTGCCCTGTGAGCAAGGAGGTTGGTGAGGAACCCAGCGAGGTCGCTGATACCTGGTTATTCCCGAGACTTAGGCGATTGACGGTGACACGATACGTATGCGTCGTCACTCCATCCTGGGCCGTAACTGTGATGGTGATCAGGTTTGCGCCCACCTGAAGGTTGCTGAACGTCATTGGACTACCCGAGGTTGTGAGAGTGCCGTTCACTTTAAGTGTCGCAGAATTGTCGGCGGTACTCGGCGTCATGACGACGTTCGTAACCGTATAAGGCACGCTCATCGTGTAGACGTAGGTGCCTGCGGCGAATGCCGGACTGAGAGTGCCTACGCTCATCTGTAGACTGCCCAGGTTGGCATTCGTCGAGATGACCGTCAGCGAGACGGGTTCAGATGTGCTAACAGCATACGTTTTGTCGCCCTCGTAGCGTGCGGTGATGCTGCGGACGCCCTTCACGAGTAACGTGGTGGTGAAGATCGCTTGATTTGCGATCAGCGCACGCACGCCAATGACTGTCTCGCCATCCAGAAAAGCGACGGTGCCCGATGGCGGAGGCTGATCGATCGGCGCGTTGGTATCAACAAACGTGACGGTAGCGGTAAAGGTCGCCGTCTGCCCTGTGAACAGGGAGTTTGGTGAGGCACCCAGCGATATCGCTGATGTCTGCTCACCTCCAAGACTCAGGCGGTTGACGGTGACAGTGTACGTATGCGTGGTCACTCCATCCTGAGCCGTCACCGTGATGGGGATCAGGTTCGCGCCGACCTGAAGATCACTGGTTACCGGACTACCCGGGGTTACGGAGGTGCCGTTCACTTTAAGCGTAGCAGAACTGTCGGCGACGCTCGGCGTGAGAGAAATACTCATGTTTTTATAGGCCACCGCCACCGTATAGTCATTATTGTTTGTCGCAAATGCGGGGCTGAGCATACCTGGATTTACCAGCAGGTCGCTCAAGTCGGCATTCGTCGAGAGAACCGTCAGCGAGACGGGTGCGGATGTGCTGACGCCATAAATCGTGTCGCCCTCGTAGCGGGCGGTGATGCTGTGGATGCCCTTCAGAAGTGACGTGGTCGTGAAGATCGCCTGGTTTGCGATCAGCGTACCCACGCCAATGGCCGTTCCGCCATCCAGGAAGGTAACGGTACCCGAGGGCTGTCCGACCCGTGCACCAGCCCCAAACGTCACGCTAGCGGTAAAAGTCACTGGCTTCCCGGTCACGCTCGTTGTGGTTGAGGAGCCGAGTGAGGTTATTGACGCCTGATTCCCCTCAATGGGGAGACGGTTAACCGTAAGATTGTACGTGTGGGTGGTCTGCTTATCCGGGGCCGTCACCGTGATGGGGATGAGGTTTGCGCCCACCTGAAGGTTGCTGCGCGTCACTGGGGTACCCGAGGTTGCGGGGGCATTGTTCACCGTAAGCGTGGCGTTGGGGTCGGCAACACTCGGTGTGAACGTGATACGTGTGATGTCATTGATCACATTCACCACGTAGGCATCGTTGCTTGCAGCGAATGGCGGGATGAGAGTCGCCGCATCTACTAACAGATTGCTCAGATCGGCATTTGTTGAGATAACCTCCAGCGGGACGGGCGCAGATGTACTAGCACCATAGATATTGTCGCCCTCATAGTACGCAGTAATACTATGGATGCCATTTGCAAGTGCTGAGGTCGTGAAGGTTGCCTTGTGCGTGGTTGCGTCTAGCGTACCCACGCCTATCACTGTCACACCATCCAAGAAAGTGACATTCCCCGAGGGCTGGTTTGGTGTGACGGTAGCCGTGAAAGTTACAGGTTGCCCGGTCGTTGACGTGGTAATAGAGGTACCGAGTGCAGAGGTTGGGGTATCGAGCGTTGTTGCCGATGTCATGGCCCCGCCGACCGTCAGGTTGCGGATCTCATGGAAGTTCGTTATCCCACCTGTGCTGCCGGAGAGTCCCATTTTGAAGGTTGCGGGCGGGTCAGGCATACCCGCAGCCTTCAGATCGAATGCACTGATGATGCTTTCAAACCCGTTTCCGAAGTCTATATCAACTGAAATTTTCAAATCAAGAAAAGTAATACGGATGCTGCGAGGGTTACTGCGTGTCATCCCATCAATCCTGCGCGGGGGATTCAGTGCTGAGAGCTGGACGTACTTCAGCAAGTTATAGCCCGTCATGTCCGTCCCTGGGCCACGAATCGCCACTGTCTGCGGCATTGAATTGAGAGTACAAGTGATGGTGCAGCCACCGAATCGGCTCGTCGTGAAGTTACCAAATTCATCAAAGCCGATGCCCACATAGCCATTCGTCACACCCTTCCTCCCATCAATCGAGTCTGCGCTATAGCCCAGGGCACCGCCGGGTGGTCCCGACGTTGGGTTCGTTGTTGCGCCATCAATCAGGTAGAAGCTAAAGCCGTCGGCACCAACGGTGGCGTTTGGCAACGACTCGTGGGTCGCATACTGAAAGCTGATCTGGATGCCTTTGTCCGAGCTAATGGGTGTGTCGTAGATGACCGATCCGGCCTTGAAGTAGCCGTTGTTGGTCAGTTGGAGCCAGCCCTGCCCAATGGCATCCGTGTCCCCGCCGGTGAGCACCGCGTCGCCCAGAAGCGTCCATCCGGGGGCGCTGACGCCCGTGAATGGTTGGTTGATCGAAATAGCCATCGCCGCTCGAGCCGGTGTGGTGTGCGAGCCAAGGAAGGAGGCGAGAACGACGGCGATCAGAGCCAGGGAGGCGATGTGAATTCGGTGGGTTCCTTGCTTTGTGTTCATTGTCATACCCCTTGACGTAGCCCGAATCATGTTTTTATCCTATCATCCGCGTGTGACCTCTTAGGTACCCCTATCGGGCAGAGCTCGTGCAAAACCTTTCGCACCTCGTCCTTCCACAGTGCGTTGGCGCTGGATCTGTCGTCAACGGCATGGTTCTTGGGCGGTTGCCCTTTTTTTGCCCCTGCGTTTCGTTATCGTATCTCAACAAGCAGATTTCATAACACATTGTTATATAAACAAGATCCGTTACACCAATGTCTTCAAATTTATGGTTCATGCGCGGTCTTGGTATGAGGAATTGCACAGATTATGCCTGAATATAGATGTGCAAATAGTAGTCATTGGGAGTTCAGCGACGGGGAGAGGAAAATTCTACGCATACGCCAAGGTAACGTGTGACGCAAAATTTCTAAGCCAATGACAGGAATACGGGTTGATCTCTCAGACATTTCCTGGAAAGTTACATTTTGTACATCGAACCAGATGCTCATATGACTCTAATGTCATTGTAGACAT
>CAIXLU010000532.1 GCA_903920315.1 uncultured Oscillochloris sp. | reverse complement strand
TACGCCCAGTCGAGCGCCTCGGTGTTTATGGAGCGACTCACCGGCTTCCTGGCCCTCAGCCTGATCGCCAATATCACCCTGATCATCACCTCAACCGACCTGATCGGCGCCCGTCTGGTGAACGAGCCAACCCTCACCCTGCTGGCCTTTGGCTTTTCCCTCGTCGCCATCGCCGCCGTGATCGCCTCGTTCTCCGCACCCTGGCTGTTGCGCCGCTTCCACACCCACCTACCCAAATCCGCCCGCAAGCCGCTCCAGAGCATCGCCAACTCGCTCGGTATCTACGCATCCGACCGAGGAGCGATGATCAAGGCGATGAGCCTCTCACTGCTCTTTCATATGCTCTGGATCAGCCTACACTATGTTTGTGGGCTGGCCCTGCATATCCAGGCTCCCCTGCTGATCTATGCCCTGATGGTACCCCTCACCGATATTGTGGGTCTGGCACCGATCTTCTTCAATAATTTGGGTGCCCGCGACCTCGTCTTCACCCTCTACCTGAGCCAGATTGGGATCGCGAACGCCACCGCTATCGCCCTGGCCTTCACCGCCTTCACGGTGCGCCTCGTGGTCAGTTCGCTCGGTGGCCTGGTGCTGCTCTTCGGCGGCACGGGCATGCGCGACGATCCATCCCCTGACCCCCTACCCTAGATTTTGTTATAATATCCGGCAGTATGCGCGGCCCGCCGAGCGGCCCGCCGGAGAGGAATCTTATGACCAAGCCCATTGTGGCCTTGGTTGGCCGACCCAACGTGGGAAAGTCAACCTTCTTTAACCGTCTGATTGGCGAGCGCAGAGCCATCGTCGAGGATATTCCTGGGACGACCCGCGACCGCATCTATGGCGACTCGTTCTGGAATGGCCGCGAGTTCACGGTGGTTGATACCGCCGGACTGCTGTTTGGGGGCGAAGACCCCAGCCTGCCCTTTAGCGAGATCAGCCGCCGCACCCGCGAGCAGGCCCGCGTGGCGATTGACGAGGCCGACGGTGTCATTTTTATGGTTGATGGTCGCGAGGGTATGACCACTGCCGACAACGATGTGGCCGACATCCTACGCGGTGCGACCAAGCCGGTGGTGCTGGCGGTCAACAAGTGCGACAGCACCGAGCGCAACCTGGATGCGGTGGAGTTCTACGCCCTCAACCTGGGCGAGCCCATCCCGATGAGCGCCTTCCATAGCCTGGGTACCGGCGACGTGCTTGATCGCATGGTCGAGGCGTTTGAGCCAAACGAGATTGTGGAAGAGGGTGAACACCACCTGAACATCGCTATCGTTGGCCGCCCCAACGTCGGCAAGTCTTCACTGCTCAACAAGTTGCTGGGCGAGGAGCGCAGCGTGGTCAGCGCCATCCCCGGCACCACCCGCGATAGCATTGACACGGACATCACCTTCTACGGCCAGACGGTGACACTGATTGACACGGCGGGCATCCGTCGCTCGGGCCGGATTGAGCAGGGCATCGAGCAGTACTCGGTGCTGCGCACCATGCGGGCAATTGAACGCTGCGATGTAGCCCTGCTGCTGATTGACGCCGAAGAAGGCATTACCGCTCAAGATACCCACATCGCCGGGATGGTGCTGGATGCCAGGAAGGGCATCGCCATTATGGTGAATAAGTGGGATGTGGTTGAGAAGGACAACGATACCTACAAGGCATTTGAGGATAAGGTGCGCGATGAGTTCAAATTCATTGACTACGCGCCGATCCTGTTTATCTCGGCCCTGAGCGGCCAGCGCGTGAGCCGGGTGATCCAACTGGCCCAGGAGATCTACGATCAGCGCCAGAAGCGCGTGCCCACCGGCGAACTGAATAATTTCCTGCGCCAGTCTGTCCTCGACCAGCCCCCAATGGCAGTGCGCAAAGGCGCTCACCTACGGCTCTACTACGCCGTCCAGCCCCAGATCGATCCCCCCGTCTTCCTCTTCTTCGCCAACGACGGCGACCTCGTCCACTGGTCGTACGGGCGCTACCTGGAGAATCGTCTGCGCGAACGCTATGGCTTCGGCGGCACGCCTATCGTTATCGTCTTCCGCTCGCGTGAGAATGAGCGCGACATGCCGAAGAAGAAGGGCGACCGCGAGACCACCCGTAAGCCGGCGAATCACGGCAGCATTAAGGGATGATGTGTGATGATGGGGTCGTGGCAGATTCTCTGCCACGACCCCATCATCATAGTAAATATCGGAGTTTCCCTGCATATGCCTTCAATCTGGCCTGGAAAGCCCTACCCCCTCGGCGCAAGCTGGGATGGCAAGGGCGTGAACTTTGCGATTTTTTCTGCTCACGCCACCCGTGTCGAACTCTGCATCTTCGATAGCCCAGACGCCCTGCGCGAGTCGGTTCGCTTCACATTGCCCGAGCGTAACGAGGATGTTTGGCACGGCTACCTGCCTGGGCTTGGCCCCGGTCATCTCTACGGCTACCGCATCTACGGCCCCTACAATCCGCAGCACGGCCACCGTTTCAATCCGCATAAGCTGCTGATTGACCCCTATGCCCGCGCCCTGAACGGCCAGATCCAGTGGGACAAGTCAATGTACGGCTATCGGGTTGATAGCCCCTACACCGACTTGACCATCGGCAAGCGCGATAGCGCGCCCTATATGCCTCGCTCCGTGGTCATTGATCCAAATTTCGACTGGGGCGATGATGTATCGCCGAACACACCCCTGCGCGAGAGCGTGATCTACGAGCTGCATGTGAAGGGTTTCACCCAGCAGCACCCTGACGTACCCACGCACCTGCGCGGCACCTACGCTGGTCTCGCTAGCCCGCCGGTGACTGCGTACCTGAAGGATCTGGGCGTCACTGCCGTTGAGTTGTTGCCCATCCAGCAGTTTGTTGATGATCAATACCTTACCGATAAGAGTCTGATAAATTACTGGGGCTACCAGACGATCAACTACTTCAGCCCCGACGCCCGCTACGCAAGCGGAGGATCGCTCGGTGAGCAGGTAGACGAGTTCAAGCAGATGGTCAAGGATCTGCACGCCGCCGGGATCGAGGTTATCCTTGATGTGGTCTACAACCACACCGGCGAGGGCAACCAACTTGGCCCCACCCTGAGCTTTCGCGGCATTGATAATCTCTCGTACTACCGCCTGGTGCCCGAGAACAGGCGCTACTACATGGACTACACCGGCACCGGCAACAGCCTTAATACCGTCAACCCGCGTGCCCTCCAGATGCTGGTCGACTCGCTGCGCTACTGGGTCAATGAGATGCATGTGGACGGATTCCGCTTCGATCTGGCCCGCACTCTGATCCGTGGCGATACCTACGCCGACCGACCTAGCGCCTTCCTCGATATTGTTAAGCAGGATCCCGTTCTCTCCCAGACAAAGCTGATCGCCGAGCCGTGGGACGTTGGCCCTGATGGCTACTGGGTCGGCGGATTTCCCTCGCCCTGGGCCGAGTGGAACGGCAAATATCGCGATAACATCCGCTCGTTCTGGAAGGGTTCTATGGGACAAGTGGGCGAGTTTGCCTCGCGCTTTATGGGTTCGTCCGATCTCTTCAAGCATAATGGTCGCCGCCCCAGCCACAGCATTAACTTCATCACCTCCCACGACGGTTTCACCATGCGCGACCTCGTGAGCTACAACGAGAAGCATAATGATGCCAATGGAGAGAACAACCGCGACGGGGACAATCACAACAACTCGTGGAATTGCGGCGTTGAAGGGCCAACCGACGACCCGGAGATCTGCAATCTGCGCCTGCGCCAGATCCGTAACCTACTGGCCACTCTGCTGCTTTCGCAGGGAACGCCGATGCTGGTGGCCGGTGATGAGCGCGGGCGCACTCAGGTCGGCAATAATAACGCCTACTGCCAAGATAGCCCGATCTCCTGGGTTGACTGGGTATCTGACGATGATGCCGACAGCCTGCACAGCTTCACCCGTTCGATGATCGCTCTGCGCAAAGCCCACCCCATCCTGCGCCGCCGTGATTTTTTCTCTGGCAGCCTCGCCCCCGGCGGTGCCGAGTATGATGTGGAGTGGCTCAGTCCCGATGGCCAGGAAGTTGACCCGGCCCTCTGGAACAGCCCCGACCTGCGCTGCATCGGGCTGCTGATGAACGGCAAGGTGATGCGCGAGCACGATGAGCAGGGCCGCTCGGTACGCGACGACGTGATGCTCATCCTCTTCAACGCCAGTTCCGAGCCGGTACCCTTCATCCTCCCCGATTGGCCCGACGACCCGGTGTGGGATGTGCTGATTGATACGGCTGACCCCGATGCCAATGGCGGACGCGCCCCCTCAAGCGAGATCTATGCGCTCCAGCCGCGCTCACTTGCCCTGTTGGCTGAGCGGGCCGCACGGCGATTGCTGAAATAGCCTTGTTTCTTGCCGAAAATCTCCCTATAATGCCCTTCATGTCATATCGCCGATACATCCCGCTTTTGGCGTTCCTGCTGTTAGCAGGGTGTTCCAGCCCGCCGCCGCAAGCTGAAAATATCACCCCCACCGCTGCGGCACCCGCTGAACCAACCATCACGCTCCCGGCACCCGTAGCAGATTCGGCACCTGCCGCCGTGCCCACAGCCAGCCCGATGCCCACGCCCGCTGGCCCGCTCACCCGTAGCGCCGTCTGGGGCGACGGCGTTCCCCTCGATGCGGTTTACACCCCCGACGGGAAGAGTATCGCGGTTCTGCGCCCGTCCACTCTTGAGCTGCGTGCCGCCGATCGCCCTACCGATCTGCGCTGGCGTGTCGAAATCGGCACGCTACCCAGCGCCCTCGCGATCACCCCTGACGGCACATCCATCGCCGTCAGCACGGGGGCGACGATCACGATCTACGCTACCGCCGACGGCAGCATCTCCGGCACAATCCCTGGCTTGGGTGCGCCTATCACCGACATCGCCATCTCACCCGACGGGCGCGTAATCGCCGCAGCTCAGAGTGATGAGGTTATCTCGCTCTGGGATCGTGCCGAGCGATCATCCCTGAGCGAGTTGCGCCTGCCCCAGTCCGACGGAGATGCCATTGTCCCTGGTGCCTTCACCAGCGTCGCCTTTAACCCCAACGGCCAGTCAATCGCTGCCGGTGATGACGGTGGCAACGTCGCGGTCTGGAGTACCACCGATGGTGTGGCCCTCCAGATCCTTAATGTCGGTATGCGGGTTGTCGCCGATGTCGCATTCTCGCCCGATGGCAGCGCAATTGCCGCCGCTTCCGAGGGCTGGCGCACCGAGCCGGGCTCGATCAGGATCTGGGATGTTGCCAGCGGGGCCGAACTTCACTGGCTCAGCATTGACGACGGCACACGTTTTCTCGCCCCGGCCAAGCGAATCGCCTTCGCCCCCGATGGCTCCCAGGTACTCATGGGCCTCGCCGATGGTGGCCTGCTGCGCTGGAAACTTGCCGATGCCTCTCTGGCTCAGGAGCTGCATGGCCATAGCGCCGCTCTCACCGCTCTCGCCTATCGTGCAGACGGAAGCGAAATCCTCAGTGCCTCCACTGATGGCAGCCTTCGCACGTGGCACGCCGATGGCACACCTGCCAAAACCCTCACCAGCCTTGGCGCTGTTTCGGCCATCGCCGTCAGCCCCGACGGTACCCTGGTGATCAGTGGTGCTGAAGGTGGTGCGATTGATGTCTATCAGACCGACGGCACACTGGTTACGCACATCCCCGGCCTGGGCGGATGGATCAGCGCCCTGGCCATCAGTTCCGATGGAGCAACCCTCGCCGCTGCCGGCGGGGATGCCGTTGTGCGACTCTGGAAACTCCCCGGCGGCGAGGCTTCTGGCGAACTGCGCGGCCATGACGGCCCGGCTCTCGCCGCTGCCTTTAGCCCCGACGGCACCCACCTTGCTACCGCTGGCTCCGACGGTACCCTGCGCCTCTGGCGCGTGCCGAGTGCCGCCGAGGAGCGTTCCGCCACCGTTCTGGAAACCGACGGCATGAGTTCAACCTCGCTTTGGCAGATCGCCTTCTCGCCTGACCGCAATGTGATCGCCGTCGCCGGTAACGAAGGGGCGGTCAGCCTCTGGCGTAGCGCCGATCTCACCCTGATTGAGCGCCGCGCCCTGCCAGGTAGTTCGTCGGTTAGCCACGTCGCCTTCTCGCCCAGCGGCGTTGTGATCGCCTCTTCATACGATAGCAGCAGCCAACAGCAAGGCACGCAACTCTACACATGGGCAGACCCCGGAACCGCGCCGATCTCGCTTATCAGCGATCCTCTCACCGACTTTGCCATCCTTCCCGATGGTGCTATCGCCGCCCTCAACAACAGCAATCTCAGCGTCTGGCGCGGCCCCGCTGCGGCCCCGAATCGCTATGCCGACGCTACAGCCTCTGGGTTCACCGTGATCGCCTCTGGCCCCCACACCATCGCTATCGGCTCCCGCCTCGGTGTCGTCGAGGTCTGGGCCGTACACTGAACAACCCGGCAATTCCTACAATTACGCTAAGACAAGGTTTCAGAGTGACCAATTTTACTTTACACTCGTGACACGCCCTACCCCCCTAGCCCCCCGCAAGCGGGGGGAAACAATGCGTTATTCCCCCCCGCTTGCGGGGGGGCTAGGGGGGGAACTGTAAAGTATCTGCAAACCATGTCTAACCAAAGGAGTCTGGCTCATGACAAAGCGGCAATCGCTCATGGTACGAACCCTCAGCGACGAGGAGCGTGGCGCGCTCGAAATTTTTGCGCAGAGCAACGGATATAAGCCCTTCGCCGAGCGGCGTAGCCGTATTCTCCTCTCCAGTAGCCAGGGTTATGCTCCGCTTCAGATTGCCGTCACTCTCGCCGTTGATGATGAAACTGTGCGTCGGGCTATCCGTGCCTTCAACGAGCGCGGCATGATTGTGCTTATTGAGGGATCGCCCAAGCCCAAGAACCTCCGCGAACTCTTTATTCCCGGCGGGCGCGACACCCTGCTCAATATTCTTCGGCGCAGCCCCACGCACTACGGATTTGAGGGCAGCGATTGGACGCTGGAACGTATTGCCGACGCCGCCTTTGCCGATGGTATCACCACATCTCGTGTTAGCGACGAGACAATTCGTACCGCGCTCATCCGCCACGGTATCAAGTGGAGCCACTTTAAGCGGCTCATGCGCCGCGAAAATCGCAAGATTCCGGAGGCCAGCCGCCGTATGATCTAAACAAACTGGATCTTGACAAAAGCGATGACCTTGGGTACTATAGTGAACGGTTAGCACTCGCGCATCGAGAGTGCTAACCGTTCACTACGTTAGTAAGCAAACCTTGTAATGGAGGGATACGCAGCTATGTCGGATTTCCGTATTCGGCCGCTCGGCGACCGTGTCGTGCTCAAGCCGGCTGACCGCGAAGAGAAGACCAAGACCGGCATTTTCCTGCCCGACACCGCAACCAAGGAGCGCCCTATGGAGGGTACGATCCTGGCCGTCGGTGAGGGTCGCCGCGACGACAGCGGTAAGCTCATCCCGATGCAGGTATCGGTCGGTGATAAGGTTCTCTTTGCTAAGTACAGCGGCACCGAGTTCAAGGTCGAAGAGGTCGAGTACCTCATTCTGGCCGAGAAGGACATCCTGGGCATCGTCCAGGTGTAGTTGTCGCCGCATCCCAACTCTTTACAGCGCAGCGTACTGCGCCCATTATCTGTATTCTTTAGAGGAGTCATCTTTCTCATGGCCAAGCAGCTTCAGTTCAATGAGGAGGCCCGCCGCTCCCTCAAGCGTGGTGTTGATATTGTCGCCGACGCTGTTAAGACGACCCTCGGCCCCCGTGGTCGCAATGTCGCCATTGACAAGAAGTTCGGATCCCCCACTGTTACCCACGACGGCGTAACCGTCGCGAAGGAGATCGAACTCAAGGATCCCTTTGAGAACATGGGTGCCCAGCTCCTCAAGGAGGCCGCCACCAAGACCAACGACGTAGCCGGTGATGGCACCACCACCGCGACCGTCCTGGCCCAGGCGATTGTCACCGAGGGTCTGAAGGTTGTTGCCGCTGGCGCTAACGCCATGCTGCTCAAGCGTGGACTCGATAAGGGTGCCGAGGCACTTGTTGCCGCTATCCGCGCCAGCGCCACTCCTGTGCGCGACCGCGCCGACATCGCTCACGTTGCCACCAACTCGGCTGCCGATACCGAGATCGGCGAGCTGATCGCCGAAGTGATGGAGAAGGTCGGTAAGGACGGCGTGATCACGGTCGAGGAGTCCAAGGGTGTCGCCTTCGAGAAGGAATACACCGAGGGCATGCAGATTGACCGTGGCTACATCTCCGGCTACATGGTCACGAACGTAGAGCGCCAGGAAGCCGAGCTCGAGGATCCGATCATCCTGATCACCGACAAGAAGATCAGCAGCATCCAGGAAATCCTGCCGGTGCTGGAGAAGGTTCTCCAGGTTACCAAGAACTTTGTGATCATCGCTGAGGATGTGGACGGCGAGGCTCTGGCCACCCTGGTGGTCAATAAGCTGCGCGGCACGATCAACGTGCTGGCGATCAAGGCTCCTGGCTTCGGCGACCGCCGCAAGGCCATGCTCCAGGACATCGCTATCCTCACCGGCGGCACGGTGATCTCCGAGGAGATTGGCCGCAAGCTCGATAGCGCAACCGTCGAGGATCTGGGCCGCGCCCGCAAGGTTGTCTCTACTAAGGACGACACCACGTTCGTTGAGGGTAAGGGCGATGAGGCCGCAATCAAGGCCCGCATTGACCAGATCCGTGCCCAGATCGAGAGCAGCACCAGCGACTTCGACCGCGAGAAGCTCCAGGAGCGCCTGGCCAAGCTGGCCGGCGGCGTGGCGGTGATCAAGGTCGGCGCGGCTACCGAGCCGGAGCTGAAAGAGAAGAAGCACCGCGTTGAGGACGCCCTGAGCGCCACCCGCGCAGCAGTCGAGGAAGGCATCGTCCCCGGCGGCGGTGTTAGCCTGATCAACGCGATCAGCGCCCTCGACAACGTCAAGGTTGCCCACGAGGACGAGCGGGTTGGTCTGACCATCCTGCGCCGTGCTCTTGAGGAGCCCCTACGCATCCTGGCCCGCAACGCCGGCGAGGAGGGTTCGGTGATTATCGCCACCGTCCGCCGCCACCAGGCCGAGACGGGCGACACCACCCTGGGCTACAACGTGCTGACCGGCGAGTACGGCAGCATGATCGAGCAGGGTATCATTGACCCGGTGAAGGTTACCCGCAGCGCCGTGCAGAACGCGGTGTCTATCGCCGGGATGATCTTGACCACCGAGGCGCTGATCACCGATCTTCCCGAGGAGAAGGGTGGCCAGGGCGGCGGGATGCCCGGCGGCGGCATGGGCGGCATGGACTTCTAGGAACGACCTGACCGCGAAAAAGAGGGCGGGCCAGACAGCGCACTGCG
>CAIXLU010000531.1 GCA_903920315.1 uncultured Oscillochloris sp. | reverse complement strand
TCTTTCCCTACACGACGCTCTTCCGATCTAGATGAGGATCGCACCTGCAAAGATGAGGATCGCACCTGCAAAGATGAGGATCGCACCCGTGTTGGAACGATTCGCCGTTTGCCCCCTCACCCCCTGCCCCTCTCCCACCGGGGGAGAGGGGAGATTCTGCATCACAGCGGGTTCGGCCCTCCCTCTCCCGTTCTGGGAGAGGGGGTTGGGGGGTGAGGGCTAAGCAACAGAGAATTCCTTCGCCCCCATCCTTGCCTAATACGAACCCGTCATACAGTGTTCGACCACCGGCAGCAGACCCTCAAAGGTCACTTCGCGGGCGTTACCGGGCGTACATGCATCGCCAAGGACGTGGCGGGAAACGCGCTCGATGTCGGCCTTATCACCCTTGACCTTCGGGCCGCCCCACTCGGCATACTTGCCCAGGTTCATGCGCGACTTGGTGTAATCGCCGACGCTGGTGAAGTTCGCGGGGATGCCTACGTCCTTGCTCAAGCGGATTGCCGCCTCCAGCGCACGTTCAGCGGCAGTCACATCGGTCAGCCCATCCACATTCTCGCCCATCGCACGAGCGATGTCGCGGAAACGCTTGTAGTTCGCCGGCATGTTGAACTCCCACACGCGGGGCAGTGCGACCGCATTGTTCAGCCCGTGATGGCTATCGTAGTACGCGCTCACGGCGTGCGAGATCGAGTGGATAATGCCAAGGCCACCGCTGCTGAAAGCCTGCGCCGCGATGTACTGGGCCATCATCATGTTGTAGCGCGCCTCATAATTGAGCGGCTCGAAGACAGTCTGGCGCAGATTCTCGGCGACCATCTCAATCGTCTTGAGCGCACTGCCCAAGCTCGGCGGGAAGTTAATCCGCGAGACGTAAGGCTCAGAGGCGTGGGCCAACACATCGAAGCCGCAGAAGGCGGTTAAGTCCTGCGGCATCGAGAAGAAGAGTACCGGATCGTTGATCGCCAGTGTTACCGGACAACTCTCATCGAAACCCACATACTTATGCGGGGCGTTCTCCGTGGTCATGTCGGTGATCACATAGGCCCAACTCGTCTCGGAGCCCGTACCGGCAGTGGTATTGATCGCGATATGAGGGGGATTGTCCGGGCGCTCCGACTTATTGAAGCCCTCGAACTCGTTGATGCTCCGGCCATCGTGAGCGACGACGATGCGCGCCGCCTTACAGGCATCCGTCACACTGCCGCCACCGACCGAGATGAAGCTGTCGCACCGCTCATCGGTGTAGAGCTTGTACGCATCCATGACATTGTAGTCCTTAGGATTGGACTCGACCTTGTCATAGAGGATGACATCAATCTCGCGGTAGCGTAGCTTACCGATGATGTCTTCCACAATCCCGGTGCCGCGCAAACCCGACGTCATCAGCAGGCTACGCTTGAAACCGAGCTTCCGTGCCTCAACGCCCACCATCTCGTAGGCCCCCGGGCCGAGCAGACCACGCGGCATACGATGGAACTCTTTGATCGGGAACTGCCAGAGCCGATGCGCTTCCATAGAGAGAGGACTCCTTTGTTCGCAACCGGCCTACCCAACAGCGGGTAGGCACGCGTCCAGACACCAGAGAACCCACGCAGAAGGGTATGCAGTGGCGCGCACCGCTGCGACGGTACGTCCATACGAAAAAGCACACTCAAAAGGCAACGACGAGAGCCGTCTGTTGGCGTATCGCAAGCGGGCAATGCCATCAAGCGAGACACGCACAAACGCGCCGCTGGGCTACGGAGCGAAACACAACCACTGTGCCTGTAAACTTTACATTAACCGGGAGATAGTTGGAGTATAGGGGGTGTCAGCGGTGGCTACTACTGCCATTTGGCAGGTATTTCACGTCATTTATAGTCAGGAGGTCTGTATTCTATTCCGCTGGCATATGAATTAGACCTAACTCAATCGCACGTACTGCCGCGAGGGTACGGCTTGTGACGCGGAGCTTCGCAATAATCTGTTCGACATAGGCTTTCACCGTCCCGCTGCTGAGCGTGAGACTATGGGCAATCTGGCGATTGGTCTGACCTTGCACCAATAAGCGCAAAACATCAAGTTCGCGGGGCGTCAGCCGCTCAAAGGATACGCCAAGCTGTTCGGGGGGCAGGCCATAGACCTGACGGAGCAGCGTAGCCTCAGCTTCCCCGCTAAACAGCACCTCACCGCGATGCACGTGGCGCAACGTTGCGATGAGCTGCGTCCGCGTCACGTTCTTCAGCAGCCAACCATCGGCCCCCGCCTTCAGTGCGCCGACCCGACAGCGCAAATCGCCGTGGGGAGAAAGAATAATCACACGCACGGCAGGACAGTGCAGCTTAATCGCTTGAGTCGCCGCAAGGCTATCCAGTCCGGGCATGCGTTCATCGAGCAACGCCACATCAGGCCGTAGCCGAGCGCACATCTCGACGGCCCCGTGCCCATCAGCCGCCATACCAACTACCGTCAGATCTCGTTCGGTTTCGAGGGCACAGCGCAACCCAAGCCGGAACAGTTCCATGTCATCGGCAATCACCACACGCAGGGGATTATCAAAGCCCCCTACGGTCAACATATTGGTCTCTGGCATTAGTGGCTCGGCGGAATGGCTTGGGCTAGGAGGTTCAGGTGGGCCAACTGACTGAGCGCACGGACGAGGACATCTCGCGCTGCGGGCGACAACGCACGAGCGGCCACAAACTCATCAAGGAGCGTCCCAAGAGGGCGGGTCGAGTCGAGGGTACTGAGGAAAGCGATGAGGTCGGGAGAGTGTACGAAATAGAGACGGCGTGTATCGTGCCGATAGACAAGCCCACCAAAACGTTCGGGGCGCAGCGCAGCAGAGGCAGCGATCCCGTAACAGGCATCCAGGTTCATCGCAGCATCTCTCCCGCATCAATTTTTAGTTCAAGACCCGTGACATAGCGGGCGGCATCGGAAACTAGCCACAGGGCCGCATTCGCAATGTCTTGCGGCGCAACCAGATCCACCGGCAGCGGATGACCGTCGCGCAGTTGATCAACCAATTGAGCTTTCGGCATCCCCGCAGCCTGGGCCATACCCGTAATGAGGGGGGTATCCACGCCGGTTGGGTGCAGGGTATTGACCGTAATGCCGAACGGAGCGACCTCTAGCGCCAAACTACGAGCGAGGCCAACAACACCCCACTTCGCCGCGCAGTAATGGGAGAGGCCCGCCATCCCCTTCAGCCCCGCGACGGAAGACGTCATAATGATACGTCCGCCGCGTTGTTGGGCGATCATGTGCGGTACAACATACTTTGCAGCCAGCCACGCACCCTTGAGGTTCACATCGAGCATCACGTCCCACCACTCCTCGGTAACATCCCATGTGGTTGCCATATCGGCGATCCCGGCGTTACAGATGAGGATGTCAATATGGCCGAAAGTACTAATGGTGGTCTGGACAGCGGCTTCCATTGCAGAGGCGCTACGCACATCAGCGACAAGAGCGAGGGCGCGACGACCGAGGGATTGCACCTCGTGTACGGTATCATCGAGATCGGCTTGGGAGGATAAACCATAGCGGGGGTAGGGCAAATCGCGGCAAATGTCGAGGGCCGCGATGTCCGCGCCAGCGCGGGCCAAGGTAATCGCGTGGGCGCGACCCTGTCCCCGAGCCGCTCCAGTGATCAAGGCAACTTTGCCATTGAGTTCGGCCATAGCTCGTCGCTGTTCCTTCGTAGGCTAGGGTTCGGGAGCCGGGTTCCGGTGGCCGGTCGCCGGAACCCGGCTCCCGGCCACCGAATCGCACGTGCAGACACGATGATCAAACCCGGTAGGGATTTTCAGGAATCTGTACTAGTAGACGCCGCACATCCCATCAATCGAAACCTCTTCGATCAGCACCTCGTCGAGGATCGCGGGCTGCTCAACCTGTTGCCGCTCGGCTTTTGTGCTGGTATTCCAGGTGCGCAGATCCATCTGCATCTCACCTGCTGATCCGCTTGGTGCGCCGAACGTACCGACATTGCGCTTTGTCCCGCGCCCAAGGCGTAGACGTAGAGCCACAGGTGACCTCCTCTTTGTGTTGCTTGTTGGCACTATGCAGTTTCCGAAGGATGACGCTAACCATTATAATAGCTGCCAGCAAAAAGAACAATCTGCGCAATACCGCAAAACTCGCCCTGTCACCAGCACAACAACGCTCATGTCACCCTGAGCGAAGCGAAGGGTCTTACAGGAGGCTGGCATAGATGCTTCGCTTCGCTCAGCATGACATGGACAGGGCAAGTTTTGCGGTATTGCCAATCTGCAGTAGACAAGGAACTCCTCACTGTGAGTACACACACCAGCATGGGACTGGATGGCACGATTGTGGCCCAGAGTCATCTGGGCCTGATTGATGGGGATGCCGGTTGCCTGAGTTTCTGTGGCTACAATGTTCATGACTTAGCTGACGGTGCCCAGTGGGAAGAAGTGTTGCACCTACTCTGGCACGGTGAACTGCCCACGGTTGCGCAGCTTTCCGTCCTGCGCGATGAACTGGCCGCTGCGCGCATCCTCACCACCGAGGAGATCGCGCTTGTGCGCAGTCTGCCTCATAATGGACACGCGCCGGATGTGTTGCGGGCCGCCGTGAGTCTCCTAGCCGGTCTGCATCGCCCTTCAATCATGCGTGCCGACACGATCTTGTCCGACGGCCTGCGGATCACGGCGAAGCTGCCTATGCTGGTAGCGGCATACGCTCGCGTGCGTGCGGGCCACGAGCCAGTGCAGCCCGATGCCGACCTCGGCCATGCTGCAGCATTTTTGCACGCCCTCCACGGGAGTCGGCCCGCAGCCGAGGAAGAAGCTGCCTTCAATACCTATCTGGTGCTGCTGGCCGAGCATGGCCTGAACGTTTCCACATTTATGGCCCGGATCGTCACCAGCGCCCAGAACGACATCTACGCGGCGGTTGATGCGGCCCTGGCTACGCTCAAGGGCACCGCCCACGGCGGAGCCAATGAATACGCCATGCGTGCATTTCTATCCATTGGCGAGCCAACGGCGGCCCCGGAGTACATCGAGGCATTGCTGGCCCGCAAGGGTCGCCTGATGGGCGTCGGCCACCGTATCTACCGAACGGAAGACCCCCGCGTGCGTCACCTGCGCCAGCATTCGGCGGCCCTCGCTGCGCGGCCCCATACGGATGTGCGCCCGCACGCGGTGGCAGAGGCGGTGGCCGCCTACATTCTGAATCACCCGCACTTCCAGGCCCGCATGCTCTACCCTAATGTCGAGTTCTACACCGCTCCGCTACTCTATCAACTCGGCCTGCCGCTCGACACCTTCACCCTGGCCTTTGCGATTGCGCGCCTGCCGGGTTGGGTTGGCCACATCCGCGAACAGCTTAGCGTGACTCGCCTGGTGCGTCCCGAGGCCGAGTATGTTGGCCCTGCCCCGCGCACCTTCATCGCGCTGGTGGATCGTCAATAAAAAGCTGAGGGCTGAGGGCGTATTCAGCCCTCAGCCCTCAGCCCTCAGCCCTCTCATTCACTCGCCTTCGGGAATGTTGCCGGTGCGCTCGTAGTCGCGGAGGGCGACGATAGCGCGATCAATGCTGTCGTAGTAGATCTCGGCGTCCCAGTGATCAGTGCGCGTATTCAGGCTACAGTAGAGTTCGATCTCGATCCCGCCGTCGTTAGCCCTATGTGCCGACATCATCCACAAATGCGAACAGCGTAGCGTATCACCGCTACGAACGATCCTGCGAAATACGTCAGCCCCCACCTCGCTCAAAATCTGGCCGGGCGCCATCTCAATGGTCGTGCTGCCCGCCATGCCCGGCTCCTTCCCCGCTAGGCAAACGATGCGCGCTGCATGCCATGTAATTATAGCGCAAATCTACTGGCCATAGACCGCACATTGCGCTCCCTCAGTCAACGGGGTAGAGCATACCAGCCTGGAGCGTCACATCGGGGATGATCGGCCCAACGTCCTTATACGAGCCGAGGACCTTCATGTAGTTTGCACGCTCGTAGGCGTTAGGTTCAGCGACCGAGCGCTGGGCCATGCTGCCCTGCATCTGGGTGATTGACTCATACTCGTGGTCGGTCATCCAGGTACGAATCTCCGACATCACTGTGCGAACCTGCTGCTCGGGGTTGCCCTTGAGCAGGGCAGAGGCCATCATCGCCACCTTGGCACCGGCCATCATCGCCTTGATCACATCCTGGCCGGTGTGAACCCCGCTGGTGAGGGCCAGATCCACCGGCACGCGCCCGTAGAGCAGGGCCACCCAGCGCAGAGGCAGGCGCAGGTCTCGCGAGGTGCTGAGCTGGAGGTTCGGCACCACCGAGAGCGTATCCATATCGAAGTCGGGCTGGTAGAAGCGGTTGAAGAGAACCAATCCCTGTGCGCCAGCCTCCATGAGTCGCCAGGCGAGATTGGGCAGCGAGCTAAAGTACGGGCTGAGCTTCACGGAGAGCGGGATCTTGATCTCGGCGCGCATATTGCGTACCAGATCGACATACCCCTGCTCCAAGTCGGCCCCGGTGGCGTTCGGGTCGGTGGGGATAGCGTAAATATTCAGCTCAAGGGCATCGGCACCCGCCTCTTCGATCAGGCGGGCGTAGTGCAGCCAGCCGCCCGGCGAGACGCCGTTCAGGCTGCCGATCACTGGGATGTTCACCTTGCGCTTCAGCTCGTGGATCTGCTCGATGTAGCGTTCGGGGCCGACGCTGTATTTGCCGTGATCCGGCAGGTAGTTCAGCGCCTCAGCGAAACTCTCGGAGCCGTGAGTCAGCAGGTAGTCGAGTTCCAGGCTGGTACGGATGATCTGCTCCTCAAAGAGCGAGTACATCACCACCGCCGACACTCCGGCCTCTTCGAGCCGCTGTACAACATCGGGGTGGTGCGAGAGGGGTGACGCCGAAGCGACGATTGGCGTCTTCAGGTGAAGGCCAAGGTAGCTTGTGCTCAGGTCGATCATCATTGATTCCTTTCAGGTGATGTGCTGTAGGTGATGGTTAGCGGTAGAGACGCCCCTCCGGGGCGTCTCTCCTACTTTTCCGAATGCTCGTCAGATCACTCGCTCTTCTTCGCCAACTGCTCCAGGTGGAGATACTGCGCCTTGTTCTCCGTGTTTGCCTGGGCCATCAGAGCCTCGGCGCGGGACGGGTCACTATGGATAAGCATCTGGAAACGACCCTCGCCGGCGATGTACTTATCGGTGCCGATGCTGGGTGCCTTCGAGTCAATCACCAGCGGGTTCTTGCCCTGCTCAATCAGATCCGGATTGTAGCGGTAGAGCGTCCACATACCGCTCTGCACCGCCAGCTTCTGCTGATCCAGACCCTTGCGCATATCAATGCCGTGAGCGATACAGTGGCTGTAGGCGATGATCAGCGAGACGCCCTCATACGCCTCGGCTTCCTGGATGGCCCGCAGGGTCTGCACGTCGTCGTAGCCCATCGCGATGCGGGCCACATAGACGCTGCCGTAGGCCATGGCGATCATGCCCAGATCCTTCTTCGACGTTCCCTTGCCCTTAGCGGCAAACTTGGCTACCGCCGCCAGAGGCGTACTCTTGCTGGCCTGACCGCCGGTGTTCGAATAAACCTCGGTGTCGAGGACGAGAATGTTAACGTTGCGCCCCGATGCCAGGACGTGATCAAGGCCGCCGTAGCCGATGTCGTAGGCCCAGCCGTCGCCGCCCATAATCCAGACGCTGCGCTGCACCAGGGTGTCGGCCAAGGCCAGCAAATCCTTAACCTTCGCCGCCTGCGGGGCGTTAGGCTCCGCCTCCAGATCGGCCTCTAACCGCACCTTCAGCGCCTCCACCCGCTCGCGCTGAGCGGCGATCCCGGCCTCGCCCTTCTGATCCGCCGTTAGCAGCGCCTCCACTAGCTCGCTACCAACAATCACAGCGAGTTGCTTCAGCAGTTCGCTGGCGTACTCCTGCTGCTTGTCAATGCTCAGGCGCATACCCAGGCCAAACTCGGCGTTGTCCTCAAAGAGCGAGTTCGACCAGGTTGGCCCGCGACCATCCTTATTCACCGTCCAGGGCGTGGTGGGCAGGTTGCCGCCGTAGATTGACGAGCAGCCAGTGGCGTTCGCGATCACCGCCCGGTCGCCGTAGAGCTGGCTGACCAGCTTGACATAGGGGGTCTCGCCACAACCGGAGCAAGCCCCGGAGAACTCGAAGAGCGGCTGAAGCAACTGAGAATTCTTGATCGAACCCAGGTTGATCTTCGTGCGGTCAACCTCAGGCAGAGTCAGGAAGAAGTCCCAATTAGCGACCTCCGCCACGCGCAGGGGCGGCTGCTCGGCCATGTTGAGCGCCTTGCGGCCAACCTGAGTCTTGTCCTTCACCGGACAAATCTCAACACAGAGGGCGCAGCCCGTACAATCTTCGGGACTCACCTGGAGCGAGTAACGTTCGCCGGGCAGTTCCTTAAAGCGGGCGTCCACGCTCTTGAAGCCCCCGGGCGCACGAACCAGAGCGTCGGGCGGATAAACCTTGCTGCGGATGACAGCGTGCGGGCAGACGAAGGAACACTTGCCGCACTGGATGCAGATCTTCTCGTCCCACACCGGGATCTCCAGAGCGATGTTGCGCTTCTCCCACTGCGCCGTGCCGGTGGGATAGGTGCCGTCGAAGGGCATCTTGCTCACGGGCAGGTCGTCGCCGTGGCCGGCGATCATCGGAGCGAGGACGTTGTGAACGAAGGCAGGTGCCCCGATGGCAACGGCGGGACGCATATGCAGGATGCTCAACTCCGCATCGCTGGCGGGGACGGTTACCTCGTGCAGGTTCTCAAGGGTCTTATCCACAGCCATGAAGTTGCGGGCCACCACTTCATCGCCGCGACGACCGTAGGTCTTCTTAATGCTCTGCTTGATCGCGGCGATAGCCTCATCGCGGGGGAGGACGCCGCTGATCGCAAAGAAGCAGGTCTGCATCACCGTGTTGATGCGGTTGCCCATACCGGTCTCTTGGGCCACGGCGGTGGCGTCAATCACATAGAAGCGCAGACCCTTGCTGCGGATCGTATCGCGCACCTCGGAGGGAATCTGGCCCCAGATCTGATCCACGCCAAAGGGGCTGTTCAGCAGGAAAATACCGCCGGGACGGGCGTAGCTGAGAACCTCCACGCGCTCAAGGAAGGCGAACTGGTGGCAGGCGACGAAGTTGGCCTCGCCGGTGCCGATGAGGTAGGGGGAACGGATGGGTTGCGATCCGAAGCGCAGATGCGAGGTTGTCACCGAACCAGACTTCTTCGAGTCGTACACAAAGTAGCCCTGAGCGTTATTGTCGGTCTCCTCGCCGATAATCTTGATGCTGCTCTTATTCGCGCCCACCGTGCCGTCAGCACCGAGACCCCAGAAGACACAGCGCACCGTCTCGCTGGGCTCAATGTTGAAGGTTGGATCGTACTCAAGGCTAGTATGGGTTACGTCGTCGTTGATGCCGATGGTGAAGCGGTGAATAGGCTGGCTCTCGGTCAGTTCATCAAAGACCGCCTTGATCATCGCCGGGGTAAACTCTTTAGACGAGAGTCCGTAGCGTCCGCCGATCACCGTGGGCGACAGAGGGCTCTCGGCGATGGCCGAGACCACATCCAGGAAGAGCGGCTCGCCGGTGCTGCCGGGTTCCTTGCAGCGATCAAGAACAGCGACCTTGCGGACGCTGGCGGGTAGGGAGGCGATAAACGCGGCGCTATCGAAGGGCCGGTAGAGGCGCACGCGCACTACGCCGACCTTCTCGCCCTGGGCGGCCAGGTACTGCGCCGTCTCGGCCACTGCCTCGCCGCCGGAACCCATAATCACAACCACGCGCTCGGCATCGGGGGCACCGCTGTAGTCGAAGAGCCGGTACTGGCGACCTGTCAGACCAGCGAGGCGATCCATCGCCGCCTGCACGATACCAGGGCAGGCATTGTAGAAGGGATTGACGCTCTCGCGGGCCTGGAAGTAGACATCGGGGTTCTGGGCGGTACCGCGCAGCACGGGCTTATCGGGGGTGAGGGCGCGACTGCGGTGAGCGCGCACCATATCGTCGCTGATCATCGCCCGAATGGTTTCATCGTCCAGGCTCGTGATCTTATTCACCTCGTGGGAGGTGCGGTAGCCATCGAAGAAGTGCAGGAAGGGCACCCGGCTCTCCAGGGTAGCGGCATGCGCAACCAGGGCCAGGTCGTGAGCCTCTTGCACCGAGCCGGATGCCAGCAGGGCAAAGCCCGTGCCGCGCACCGACATCACATCGGAATGGTCGCCGAAGATAGACAGACCCTGAGCGGCCAGGGCACGGGCGGCAATATGAAAGACCGTCGGCGTCAGTTCACCGGCGATCTTATACATATTGGGGATCATCAGCAGCAAGCCCTGGGACGCCGTAAAGGTCGTGGTAAGGGAACCGGTCTGCATGGCACCGTGGAGGGCGCCCGCCGCACCGCCCTCGGACTGCATCTCGTACACCGAGGGCACGGTGCCCCAGAGATTCGGTTTACCGGCGGCGGCGAAGGCATCAGCCGACTCTCCCATCGGCGTTGACGGGGTGATCGGGTAAATTGCCACCACCTCGCTCAACATATAGGCTACTTTAGCAACGGCATCGTTGCCATCAAGCGTGATCTGCTCGCTTGTCATCAAGGTCTCCTCATGTAGATATCGTGCGCGCACTCGCGGGTAAGGCTAGTATACGTTTGCGCATCTTTGTACGAGGTAAAGCTCAGGCAACGTGCAGTGGTGATCTCTTATGTCGCAGGGGGTCATGAGACTTTGGGGCGCAGTCCGAGACCTGCTCTTTGTGCTTTTTGGGGTGAAAGTGCCAAAAGAGTACAAAAAAAGGGGGTATGGGAGAAGCGAAGCCTCTCCCATACCCCCCCACTCGTGGCTAGAAGCGACTCCAGAGATACTGGTTCGTTACCTCGTGGTGGAACTGAACCTCAGCGCGCTTGATCAGGGTGCCAAGCCGACGCGGACAGCGGTCGGCCACAGCTTCCTTCAGGTCGGCGTACTTGGTCTGGACATCAGTGCCGAGAACCTCGGTGATCAGGGCGCTATTGCGGAAGTCGTGGATAGCGTCGTAGATGTTATCAGGCAGGGTCTCGACACCCTGGCGGACATTGGCGGCGGTGGTGGGCTTGCTGAGGCCGGCGCGCAGCAGGGTATAGATCGCCAGATGCGGGGGCGCGTCCGGGGCAATCGAGCGAATCTCGACGCGGGCGGTATTCGCGTTGCCGATGGGGATACGCACCATAGAGCCACGGTCAATCGGCGACGCCTTGATCTGGTTGGGAGCCTCGAAGTGCGGGTCGAGCCGACGGTAGGCATTCACGCTGGCGTTAAGAAGCAGACAGAGATCCTTAGCGTAGTGCAGCACGCCATCAACAAAGTCCCAGGCGTAGTCGGAGAGACCCTCCTCACCGGCGGCGTCGTGGAAAATGTTCTTCCCGTCACGCGAGATCGAGATATTGGTGTGCATGCCGCTGCCGTTCACGCCCGTGACCGGCTTAGGCAGGAAGCACGCGGTCATATCCAGGCGGCTGGCTACCTGGCGACAGATCAGCTTATAGAGCAGGATCTGGTCGGCAGCGATCAGCGCCTCGGTGTAGCCGTAGTTCATTTCGAACTGAGCGGGGGCCACCTCGGGATGATCCTTCTCGTTGGAGAAGCCCATCGCGCGCTGCACCTCAGCCGCCGCATCAATGAAGGTGCGTAGCGGGTCGCCGGGCAGCGAGTGGTAGTAGCCCGACGTGCTAACCATCGTGAACTCGCCCAGTTCGCGGTAGCGCTGCTCGGCGTTGCGGCCCTGGAACAGAAAGCCCTCAATCTCGTTGGCCAGATTGACCACCAGCCCCTGGCTGGTATAGAGTTCGTCAAGAAACAGCTTCAGCTGCGAGCGCATATCGCCGGGGTAGGGCGATCCGTCGCGCTGGCGCACTTCGCCGAAGACAAGCACCTTGCCGGGGCCAAAGACATCAGCCGGTAGCCAGTAGAAGGCGGGCCAGTCAATGCTCAGGCGCAGGTCAGACTCGACCTGGGCTGAAAAACCACGAATAGACGAGCCATCGAAGGTAAGGTTATCGTCCGACTTCAGCAAGAACTTCTTGTCGTAGTCGAGCATGTGCAAGCGACCCTCAAGATCGGTGAAGCAGACCGTCACCGCCTTGATACGCTTCTCACCGGCGAGGTACGCCATGCGCTCCTCGCGCAACTGCGCGGCCGATACACGAGAGCGACGCTGCTCTTTTACCTGAAGGTTCAACTCTTCGAGCTGATCGTAGGGAATCTCTAGGAAGTCGCGGAGAATGGCTGTCATGGGCGTTCTTGGCCTCCATCAGTATGTTCGCAGCTTACCACAGGGGGTGGTCGCGGGCGATAGTACCACTTCGGTGGGGCAACCCTCGCAGCGCCCACGGGGATTGTACCACGATTAGAGGACAACCCTCGCAGCGCCCCCGCAGATGCTCTGATCGCGAATCTTAGGCAAGGTTTCAGGTGCGAGGTTTCA
Organism: uncultured Oscillochloris sp.; assembly: GCA_903920315.1. Classification (GTDB taxonomy): domain Bacteria; phylum Chloroflexota; class Chloroflexia; order Chloroflexales; family Chloroflexaceae; genus Oscillochloris. The sequence goes on along the minus strand of CAIXLU010000531.1, from coordinate 10,279 downwards.
GGTTTCAGGTCAAGCGCATCAGAATGCCAGATTCAGGCATGAACTGTAAAGTATCTGCGAACCTTGTCTTAGCTGCGAAAGATGACGATGCGGATGGACGATGCCATCAGCATGGCCAGCATAAACACCAGGATGCTGAAGAGAATGAGCGAGACGTACAGGCCGTAACCGCTCTCCTGATCGAGAAATTGCGTGATCAGCCAGAGGGTGAACATCACGATGCAGGTTCCGAGTCCCAGGAAGATCAGTTGTTGCATAGGATATGAAAATAGCCGATAACCGATAGCCGATAGCCGATAGTCGGACACCAGCAGCCATTTTCATAGCGGCGGTGTACACCTTGCGCAGAACGTTCTTCTGTATCTTTCTGTGGCTGGGAAACGAGGGTGTCTCGCTAGAGTATTAGCGACAGGCGACGGGATTGTGGGCCTGGGCGTAGACGCGAGCAAACTCGTCCAGGTAGAGTGTGGCAATCGCCGGGTCGTCAATGATCAGCAGATTCTCGTCGTTCACACTTTCCGCACGACTGGTGAAATTATACGATCCTGTGATCACGATGCGCTGGTCAATAATGATGACTTTATGGTGCATCGTGTAGCAGTTGCCGTCGCTGATGACATCCGCCTTGGCCTGCCGGAGACGCGGGTACTCGCTGCCGATGCCCGTAGCGTTGCGTTTCTCGAAGATGCCGCGCACGGGGACATTGGCCTTCTGGCGGGCGATCATCGCGTCGCCGATGGCGTCGCTGGTGAAGGAGAAGGCCAGGAAATCAATACTCTGGCGGGCCTGGTTGATTCGCTCAACAACATGTGAACTGACGCCGTCACTCGGCGTGAAGTAATTCTCAACTGCCACACCCGCGATCTTTGTCCTGGGATTTGGTGTTCGAGGCATCTTGCTGGTACCAAAGCGGTTAGCCGCCATTTGGGCGAACTCGGCCTGGTAATTGGCCACGAGCGCGGGCGCGGTGATCCGCAGCAGGTTGTTGTTATTGCGGTAGGTGTCGTTGTTCGTCGCGTTCCACGAACCCGTCCAGACCAACTTCGCATCCACGATGATGAACTTGCTGTGCATGAAGGCGTCCGTCTGCTCCCACGTCACCGGAGTCGTGATGCCTTGAGCGGCACCGGCCCACTCGGCCATCGTGGGGTCGTCGAGGTTCTCGCGGTCGAGGGCGAGGCGCACCCGCACACCGCGCTTCTCAGCGCGTACAAGGGCATCGGCGATACTGGTGAGATTGTACTCATAAGTGGCCATATCAACGCTGCGGGTAGCGGCATCAATGTCGGCGATGAGGGCTAGTTCGTAAGGCGAGGGATGACGGTTCCTGGGTTCATCGGGGTAGACGAGGCTGGGTGTGGTAAAAAAGACCTGGATCGCGTCTGCGGCTAACCCCAGCCTCGGGGTGGTTGGCGTATGTTGTGCGCCCTGCGCACGGACATTTAGGTAGCCAACGCCGAGGAGACAGATCACGATGATCAGGACGAGGAAAAGGTGGCGGCTGCTGGCTTTTGGTGTGGGGCGGGTTGGTGGCATTGGATTTTGGATTTTGGATTTTGGATTTTGGATTTTGGGGGTTAGATCTACAAAAAATACCGCACGAGTAGCGCAGTAGTGTCGGTTATCTGAGATACACCCAAAACCTGACCCCTGACCCCTGACCCCTACAGCCGCGAGCGCGGATCAAGGGCGTCGCGCAGACCATCGCCCAGGAAGTTAATGCTCAGCACCGCGAGGAAGATTAGGGCACCGGGGAAGAGTGCCAGCCAGGGTGCGGCCTGGAGGTACTGGCTCCCATCGGTGACGAGTCGGCCCCAGGTGGGCGTGTCGGGAGGGAAGCCCACGCCGAGAAAGGAGAGAGTCGACTCGGTAATGATCGCGCTGCCGACTTCAAGGGTGGCGGCGACAATAATCGGCCCCATCGCGTTGGGCAGAATATGTCGAAACATAATCGCCCACGTGCCCACGCCGAGAGCGGTGGCGGCCTCGACAAACTCCTTCTCTTTGAGCGAGAGAAACGAGGCGCGCACAATCCGGGCTGTCTGCATCCACGCCAGACATCCGATCACCGTCACCACAATCATGAAGATCCCGGTCTCGGGCGAGCCCATCGCCAAAATCACCGGGTCGCGGAAGAGGTAGACAGTGAGCAGGATGAACGGAATGACGGGCAGCGAGAGAAAGAGGTCGGTGATACGCATGAGTATCTGGTCAATGCTACCGCCGAAAAAGCCAGCCACCGCGCCGACGAACGTCCCTAAGGAGATCGCAATGATCATGGCGACAAAGCCAACCGCGAGGGAGACGCGCCCGCCATACATACAGCGAGCCAGCAAATCGCGCCCGAGGTCGTCGGTGCCGAGGAGGTGAATGCTGTTGGGCGGGGTCATTAGCGAGAGGAAGTCGAGGTGATCCACCAGCGCACGCAGGTCGGGGTGCGGATTGGAGATGGGCATGCCCTCTTGCTCAAGCTGACGAAGCAAGTAGCCCTGGTAAATCAGCGGGCCGAGAGAGACGGAGAGTCCGAAGAAGAGGAGTGTGGCCACCCCAAACATGGCCAGCCGGTGCCTGCGGAAGCGGCGCCACGCATCACCCAGCAGGGTACGTGGCTTGATCGCGATGCCGGTGGTAAGTTGCTGCGACAGGGCGGACGTCGTAGTGACGGTTGTTCGGCCATCGAGCGCCTGGTCTGCTTCAGACATAGGGTACTTTCCGACGACGAGGAAAGAATTTCAGCAGGGCGTAACTCTCCCCCAAAATTCTTTTTCTATTACCCGTAGCGCACACGCGGGTCGAGGACGCCATACATAATATCGGCGATCAGGTTGAAGATGATCGTCAGAATCGAGAAGATGAAGGTCAGCGCCATCACCACCGGGGTATCCGAATTATTAATTGAGGTGATCAGCAGGGCACCGAGACCGTTCACGCGGAAGAGGTTCTCGGTGATGATTGCACCGGCGAAAATCGTGGGGATGCCGAGGGCAATCAGAGTGATCACCGGGATGAGACTATTGGCGAGGACGTGGCGAACAACCACGACGCGGTCGGAGAGTCCCTTGGCGCGAGCGGTGCGTACGTAGTCGAGGGAGAGGTTATCGAGCATTGACGAGCGCATAAAACGGGTGAGGGCGGCGGTCTGCTGCACGACCAGTACCAGCACCGGCAGAAACATTTGGCGTACCTGCTGGCCGAAGGTTGCCAAACTGTTGACCTCAAGCGTGGTGCTATAGACAATCGGAAACCACTTGAGGTTCACCGCAAAGAGCAGAATACAGAGGATGCCAGTAAAAAAAGAGGGGACAGAGAATCCAACAAATGAGAAGAAGGTGGCAATGTTATCAAAAATAGAGTATTGCGTGACAGCGGAGAGGATGCCGATGGGGATAGCCAGGCAGACGGCAATCAAATAGGCTAGCCCAACGACCTGGAGGGTCTGCGGCATGCGCTGCCAGACAATGTCAATCACTGGGGATTTGGTTGAGAAGGAGAAACCCCAGTCGCCACGCGAGAGCGAGGTGAGCCACTTGACATAGCGTATGGGCCAGGGCTGATCGAGGCCGAACTGAGTGCGGATGAGCTGACGGGTTGACTCGGGGATGGCCGGGTTGAGCGCGAACTGGGCCAGAGGATCGCCGGGGGCCATGGCGAGAACCGCAAAGATCACAAAGCTGATCACCAGCAAGGTCGGGATCGCGATCAGCACGCGGCGCAGAATATACTGGGTCATCATGTGCCTCTTCGGATGAAACTTTGTACAGCTTCCCAGAAATCCTTAGGCAGTTGTGTACTCGTCCCGTTCGCGGAGATTCAGGAGCCGGGAGCCGGGAGCCGGGAGCCGGGAGCCGGCCACCGGCCCCCGAATCTCCTGACACGGAGGTCATCACCACACTCGAAAGGAATTTCCAGGAAACTGTACCAGCCTCTTTCCTACGAGGTGCGCTTCCAGCTCTGAATGTTCCAGAGAACTGAGTCGAAGGTCTGGTAGGTTGGCCCCTCCAGGGTCTTCGACTTGCCGTTCGGGGTCATGCGGTTGATCAGCGGAATGACCACCACATCGTTGACCAGGAAGTCGTTCAGCTTCTTGGCCAGATCGGCGCGCTTGGCTGGGTCTAGCTCCGCAGTGAACTGCGTGTAGAGGGCGTCGTAATCCTTGCTGCAGTAGCGGGTATCGTTGGCCTTGCTCCACTTCACCTTCGAGGAGTTGACCTCAGCGCAGGTCCAACTCACGAAGTACGAGTCCAGACCAATGTCCGAAGGGGTGTTGGTGTACATCTGGAGGTCGGTATAGAACTTCTGTAGCGTGTCGGGGTTGCCTGGGTCGCTGCCGAAGAAGACGCCGGGGTCAATTGCCTTCAGATCAACCTGGATGCCAGCATCGGCGAGGTTGGTCTTGACGATGGCCTGCACGCCCTGGCGAATCGTGTTGATGCTGGTCTGGAAGGTGAGCTTGAGCGGCTTGCCGTCCTTCTCGCGTATGCTTTTGCCATCGGGAAGAACCCAGCCTGCCTCGTCGAGCAGCTTCTTGGCACCCTCAAGGTCGCGCTCGCAGGTGAGAGCGGTTGAGGTAAAGGCCAGGGGAACGACCGAGATGTTGCAGGTGGGCGCACCGGCTGGGCCGTAGAGTTGCTCGGAAATCGGCTTACGGTCAATCGCCTTGGCGATAGCCTGGCGCACCTTCAGGTCGTTCAGGATGGGGTTGGGCTGATCGGGTTCGCTGCGCTTGGAGCCGAGAATCGGATCGGGGTTAGTGAAGTTAATGTTGATGCGCTCGACGCCGAAGGATCCGCCAGCCACGGTGTCGCACTTCCCGGCGGCCAGGATCGGGGTGAGTACCGCAGCGGGAACCTGCAGGTTCCAGGCGTAATCAACCTCGCCGGTCTCGCAGACAGCGCGTGCAGCCGAGGTGGAGTCGCCGCCACCCTTGATTTCAACCGTATCGAAGAAGGTGTTCGCAACGTCGCGGTAGTTCGGATTCTTCTCGTAGATCACCGTGTCGCCGGGCTTGAACTCCTTGAGTTTGTAGGCGTTCGTGCCAATCGGGGCCAGGTTGGCCTTCTGGCATGCCGCATCCGCGATAGCGGCCTTACCGACACAGTTGGCGAACTGGGCCTTCTGGATGATCATGCCGGTGTTGCTAACGAACACGTTGTAGGGGTTCGAGGTCGCCTTCTTCCAGGTCACCTTCACGGTCGTCGGGTCTACCGCCTCGACCTTGTCAACGTTCGAGAAGACCGACATCCACACGCAGCCGGTGTCCGGGTTGGAGCAGTACTGCCAGGTGAAGATGACATCATCAGCGGTGAACGGCGTGCCATCCGACCACTTCACGTCCTTCTTCAGCTTCCAGGTGATACTCTTGCTGTCCTTGGCGATGCCGCCATTGGCCAGGGTAGGAATCTCCTCGGCCAGGTAGGGCACCAGTTCGTCGTTCTGATTGTAGCGGGCCAGCGGCTCGAAGATCACAGTCGCACCGTCAAGATCCTTCGTGCCGGTTGACTGGTACGGGTTAATGACCGTAATGGCCTGCGCGTAGAGGATCTTCAGCGTACCGCCAGCAACGGGAGTAGCGGTCGGAGCAACGGTTGGAATCTCGGTGGGGGCCGCCGTGGGAGCAACCGTGGGTGCCGTCGTCGCGGCTGTCGTCGCGGCTGTAGAGGCGACGGGGGCCGTCGTTGTGGCTGCGACCGGAGCGGTGGTCGGGGGAGTCTGCGCAGGTTTTTTGCCGCAGGCGGACAGCAGCGTGGTAGCTGTGACCATCAGGACAAGCCACGTCCAGAGCCGTTTGTGGGTCACACGAACCTCCTAACATACAAGCAAACAAGGGGGGCACAATAGGTAGCGGGGGGTACTACGCAGCGGAGCGATCAGGTGGCTTCCGGCTGGTGGCTTGCCCGTTATCCCAATGATTGCGGCGATGACGGCAATAGGGTACACGCAAACACCGGCTACCGCCGCATAATCCTGACATCCAGCTTCATTGATACTCGTGAGGATAGCCCAAAGGTAGCACAGTATGCGCCAATCTGTCAATGTGATACGCACGGGGTTGACAGGAGCCACGCACGAATTTATACTCAGTATACGGGCATTTATTAAATGACTAAACGAAAGATGTACATCCGGTGGTTGATTTGTCACAAGCGAGAACCCCCGCACACATCGGCGATGGTGGAGTATCCGACCCGATACGGTTAGGTGTCCCCGTGTCGCACGTTTCCTCCGCCCCACGCACCGCAATGGTGTGGCACCGACGCCCCTTCCCGCTTACGACGCTAGGTCTCCTGCTGGCGAGCCTGCCGATGCTGGCCTACCTCCTCTTTCCGCTCCTCGCCATGATCCTGCGGATCAATCCCAGCACGCTCCTGACCAACCTGACCAACCCGGAGGTTGGTCAGGCGATCTGGCTGAGTATGGTCACGACGGTATGCAGCACGGTGCTGGGGTTAGGGTTGGGCACTCCGCTGGCCTACGTGCTGGCCCGGCGGCGCTTTCGCGGACGCAGCCTGCTCACCACCCTCATTGAACTGCCGATGGTACTGCCGCCGTCGGTCGCCGGGATCGCCCTTCTCATCGCCTTCGGACGGCGCGGGCTGTTCGGCACATGGCTGAACGATGCAGGCATTAGCATTGCCTTCACCATGCTGGCGGTGATACTGGCACAGACCTTTGTGGCCGCGCCGTTCTACATCAAGACGGCCATCGCAGGTTTTGCCGGTGTGGAGCGCGAGTTTGAGCAGGCGGCGATGATTGATGGCGCAACGCCCGCACAGGTATTTGCCTGGATCACCTTGCCCTTAGCTTGGCCAGTGCTGCTGGGCGGGCTTGTGATGACCTGGGCACGCGCCCTCGGCGAATTCGGCGCAACGATCCTCTTTGCGGGCAACTTCCCTGGGCGCACGCAGACCATGCCCTTGGCGATCTACCTTGGCTTTGAACAGGACATTGACCTCTCCCTGACCCTGGCGCTGATTTTGCTCGGGGTCTCCTTCCTCATCCTCTGGTTCGTCAAAGCGATCCTGCAACAGCAAGTAACGACCCCGTAATCACAGTTGACAGGACGCTCAAGTCATGTCATAGTATACTCATTCTTTGAGTAGTTTATCTTTGGTATTGACGTAGCCTTGACCCACGGCGATCAGGGGCGTCCTCCTCAACAACGCTGCCTTATCTGTGGCCACTGCTGCCACATGTGCGATTCGCCGCGACACCTCGCACCCCATGGTGTGCGTGAGCGTGGCTGGATGCATCCTCGTTGCCGGTGGAGGTTCATGTGAAACGTTCGCCCATTGCCCTGCTCATGATCCTGCTCACGCTGCTGGTCGCTGCCTGTGGCGCACCTGCTGCCCCGTCACCCACCCGCCCGCTCGTAGCAACCACCGCGCCCACAGCGGCGGCTGCAACAACCTTGAATGTCTTCGCTGCCGCCTCGCTGACCGACGCCTTCAAAGTAATCGCGCCCGCCTTCGAGGCCGCTCATCCCGGCGTGAAGATCGTCTACAACTTTGCCGGTGCCCAGCAGTTGGCGGCCCAGATTAACGAAGGTGCCCCCGCCGATGTCTTCGCCTCGGCCAATAAGAAGCAGATTGATGTGGTGATCGCCAGTTCCAAGATCATCAGTGGCACCGCACAGATCTTTGTGCGCAACCGGCTCGTGGTGATCACGTCGAAGGCAAACCCTGCCGGAATTACCTCGCTTAAAGATTTGGCCAAGCCCGGCCTGAAGCTGATCTTTGAGGCCAAGGCCGTGCCGGCGGGCCAATACTCCCTCGATTTTCTGACCAAGGCTAGTAAACTGCCCGAGTACACCGCAGCCTACAGTCCCACTGTCATGGCTAATGTCGTGTCGTATGAGGACAACGTGCGCTCGGTGTTGAGCAAGATCGCCCTGGGTGAGGGTGATGCCGGTATCGTCTACACAACCGACGCGGCCACCGATGTGGAGCATATCGGCACGATAACGATTCCCGATGAACTGAACGTCGTTGCCGTCTATCCGATTGCACCGCTTGTGGAGAGCAAGGTGCCCGACCTGGCGAAGGCATTTGTTGCCTATGTGCTAAGCCCAGAAGGCCAACAGGTACTCGTGAAGTATGGCTTTCTATTGCCATAGCACACCGATGAACCTATAATGGCCGCGTTCTAGGCATTGCCCCGTCCAAATCGAACAAAACAGTGTCCAGTGAGATTGACAGTTCGATTTTCGTTGCGACACGGATCTGTGTGGCAACGGAACATAAGGAGAATCTCAATGCGTCTCAGTGCACGAAATCAGCTTGCAGGAACGATCCAGTCAATCAAAGAGGGCGTGATCACTGCCGAGGTCGTAGTCAAACTTGCAGGCGGCGATGAGATTGTCTCGGTGATCACCGTCGAGTCGGTGCATGGTCTAAACCTGAAGGTCGGCGACGCGGTACGTGCGATCATCAAGTCAACCGAGGTTTTGATCGCCACTGAGGCGTAATGCCATGAGGGACGAGGGACGAGTACACACCTACGGATTTCCGGGAGGCTGTCCTCGTCCCTCGTCATTCTCGATGTGCGTGCGGCATGTGGTGAGCCACGCGAGGATAGTTTCGATCTGGCTAAGGTGAAACAGATGCACAAGCCGGGTGTAGGATTGGTCGTCCCCGTCCGATGGATTGATGCGCAAATCTGCCAGCCAACTGCGGCATGCGTTCTGTTGGCATTCTAGCAGTGTCAGAGCTGCGGCGTTGCCTTCCTGTTGCGCAAAGTAGAGCTTGATCGGAAATTCCATCTGGAAATCATAACCGTGTGGCACCGGGCGGGCGATCCAGTCCGCAAAGGCCAACGATCCCGCCGCTGTCAACTGGAAGACCTTCCGTGGCGGGCGTGTTCCCTGTACCACGACCGCGCTGCTCAGATATCCCTCCTGCTCCAGATACCCCAACTCCGCATAGATCTGGCTCTGTTTCCAATTCCATGCCAACCCCAACGCCTCGGTGGCTTGGAGCCGTTGGGCAATCTCGTAGCCGTGGAGCGGCTGCCGACGCACAAAGCCTAGCAGTCCATACGCAATCGTCAGCGGAAGTTTGATCATCGGCATGCACAGAATCCTCCCACACAACGCGATCTCGTATGGCACACACGGCGACCGATGATGCCACTACTTTGCCTATGATAGCATGGATAGGGTGGTCGTCGGTGACCGTGCACTGTGATGGTGCGGGCAGAAGCGAGCTAATCCCGCTCCGAAGAAGCCTTTTCCGCAACTGTGACTGACGTTGGCATGGCGGGATGCGGTACCCCAGCGGGCAGAGGGCGGAAGCCCTCTCCGATCACTTCATCAACCTCGCTGATGACCATAAATGCCTGCGGATCAACCGCCGCCACCACCGCCTTGACTGCGCCAAGTTCAGAGCGGGCCACCACGCAGAGCAGTACGGCTCGCGCCACGCCGGTATAGCCGCCCACCGCCTCCAGCACCGTAACACCACGGCCCAGATCGTGAAGCAGGGCCGTGGTGATCGCCTCCGGCTGCGCAGTGATGATCAGAGCCTGACGAGCGTGCAAGCCGGCGGCCAGCATCATATCCACAGCCCGGCTGCTTACAAAGGCCACCAGCAGCGCATAGAGGCTCTTCTCGGGGCCGAAGATCAGGAAGGCCGAGCCGAACAGCAACGCATCCAGACTGATCAGGGTCTGGCCGGGCGGCAGCCCGAAGCGGGCCTCGGCCAGCCGAGCGATGATGTCGGTGCCGCCAGCGGTGCCACGGGCGCGCAGGATCAGCCCCAGTCCCACACCCTCAATCATGCCGCCGTAGAGGCTGTAGAGCAGCGGGTCGGTCGTTACCGGGCGGGCGTAGGGTGCCAGCAGGTCAATCGCCAGCGACATCACCGTGATCGTGTAGATCGTGCGGACGCCAAAGACGAATCCGCCCAGGCGACGAACGCCGATGATCAGCAGTGGCACATTCAGCACGAGCGTCACGACGCCCACCGGTGTGCCAAAGAAGCGGTTCATCAGTTGGGAAATCCCGGTTATCCCGCCGGTCAGCACCTGGTTTGGTACCAGGAAGACGCGCACGGCCACCGCCACCAGCAGGGCTCCCACCGTCATCAGAATGTAGTCGCGCAGGACAGGCCAGCGTCGTGCGCTGAAGGTGTTGGGCATAAATATGTACCAAGACAAGGTTTCAGGTGCCAGGTTTCAGGTGCCAGGTTTCAGGTGCCAGGTTTCAGGTGCCAGGTTTCAGCGTGATAGTTCGTAGTGCGGGCTTCCAGCCTGCTGACGCGCAATCTGGCGGGCTGGAAGCCCG
>CAIXLU010000530.1 GCA_903920315.1 uncultured Oscillochloris sp. | reverse complement strand
TTACCTGCCACGGCTGCGTAACCCGACCGTACTGCTCGACGCGATCCAGGCCGGTATCAACCTGAATACCTGGGAGATGGACTCCTTCGCCTATGCGGAGAGCTATGATGAGACGGGCGGGCGATACCGGGGTCTGCGATCGGCGACACTGCTCATGGTGAGCGAGAGCGATGGGGCGCTGCTTGTCCGCCCCGAGGTCGTGCGTCGGCAGATGGATGCAGAGGCCGCACGTCTTGCTACCGCAGAGGGCACGGATGAGCGCAGAGGGTTTGAGGTGCCGGATCCTCTACGCTCCTCTGCGTCCTCTGCGTTCTCTGCGGTGGATCATGCAGGGGTCGGCGGGGCGACAGGCGAGAATGCTCTCCGTCCCTCCTCGGCATCCTCTGTGGTGAATATGCGCAAGCCGCGCCGCTTCCACGGCGCGGTCAGCCTCGATTCGGCGCGGGTGGGGCGCGACGCCAGCAAGATCGCGGAGGAAGTCATCGCGCACCTCGTAGGACTCATGGGCGCGAACGTGCGGGTGACGCTGGAGATCGAGGCCGACATCCCCAGCGGCACACCGGACAACGTCGTCCGCACCGTCACCGAGAACAGCCGGGTACTGCGGTTCAGTCAGGCCGGGTTCGAGGAGGAGTAGGAGTATACAAACCGCCAAGGAAACCATTCCACCGCAGTTCGTGCCAGAAGATTCGCCATCGTTCCCATGCAACAAGGTACGATCATCATGGATGTGCAGGTTCATACGGCTCACCTCCACAATGCGCTTGAGCGCATACAGCTCGCTGCGAAGCATTTTGGGTACCTCGGATCCCCTGGCACCGTTCACCTGCACAGTGAGGGAACCGCAATCTCACTGACCATTGATGGTGCGATGAGAAAGCTCTCGCTGCGCACGACTGGGAGCGTTGCCAGAACCGGAGGAATACTACTTCCGCTCAGCGACGTTGCCTCACTGATCGCGCAGCTCCCCGCAACCGTGATTCGCCTAGAGGTTGACCCACCGGGGCGGCAACTCACGATCACGAGCCCTGGCCTCGTCATTACCCTACAGGGCCAAGCACCCCTAGATGTCCCAACGATGCTATCATCCGTGCAATGGTCCACCCTTGGACGATGCTCCGCACACGCGCTGCACCACGCGATTGAGCAGGTACGCTACGCGACTGGGACGAATGAACGCCGCCCGGTGCTGAACGGCGCGCGCCTCCAGGTTCATGGTGCGCAGGCGTCGCTGATCGCCGCAGATGGCTTTCGCGTCGCACATACGGAGATTCTTCTCACTGAGCCTGCGCAACACGTACACGATTTCATCATTCCAAGGGATGACCTGTATGCCCTGGACAGTATCCTCAACGGCACATGCGAAGCAGTGACCCTACGGGTTTCTCCATCGGACAGCATCATAATGCTCTCCACATCATGGGCGGATTACGCATGTGACACGATTGAGGGGGAGTACCCGGACATTTCACGCTTTGTGACCAGCGCGCCAGAAACCTACGCTGAAATCGTAACGCAGTCACTGCGTGAGGCAATCCAGATCATCATGTGCCTGGGGTATCTCGCGGATCGGGGGTGTATAGCGCTCGAACTTGTGCCCGTTTCGCCGCTGGCCACTAGTCATGTGATCGTCAAGGCAACGGCGACAGACGGTGATGCCGTACGGAGTACCTGTGAAGGGCTGGTACACGGCCAAGCCCGCTCATCCTGGCTCAATAGCATCTTCTTACAGGATGCGCTTGAGGCTATTCGTACCGAGTACATTCGCATTGAAGTAACAGGAACCAATGGCCCGCTCTATCTCCGGCCCGTCGGATTTCCCGAAGATTGGCACTTGATTATAACGATGAGTCAGCCGAAAAACGAGTCGTAACGAGAGTCTGCGTGACATCGGAACAGAAAGCGCAATAATCGAAAACGTGTATCGGTGGTCAGTTCCCCTCCCGCGTGAAGGAGCGCCCCACCAACCACATTCAGGGCGAGAGTCTCCATGCGTGTCACCCGCCACACCAGGTTACGATAACGTGAATGACCGCGTGCGACGGATGTGGAGGGGTGACAAGGGTATGATGTCGCCATCGTACAATCAGCTCATCTCCCCGATTACTCCACCCCGGCTGCGGGGGTCAGAAAAGGAGCTCAGGGCAGGAGAATACACATTCTTCTGCCCTGTGGGCGAGAATATCCCTGACAATGGCCCGTAGACGATGCAGGATGCCTGCAGAAAAGCGCACGAGAATACGTCAGGATAGAGAGAATGGATGTCTCAGCGCCGCGCCAGAGGCAGGTACGTCCGCACCACTGTCGTTGATGTGAGATCCAGCACGTGGAGTACGTCGTTGCTCCAGGCTGCGCTCCCCACTGTCGCACCCCCCACCTCCAGACTCACCATCCGCCCCGGCAGCCCGCACTCCGGTACATCCGCTGTTGCTCCGTTGACATGCACCCGATACACCACCTGGTTGTCCACTACCTGCGTGACTCCCCGCCCGCAGACCGCGCTGCCCACCCGCGCAATCACCGGCTGACCCGCTGCGACGGTGAAGCCCGCACTGCTTGTCATTACGCCGTAGTACGTGGCCGGTGGCCCCGCCGCGCCGAGCGATTGCGGTGTGGGTGGAACCTCTGCCAGAGCGGCGGGCGTAGCTGCGCATCCCGTCACCTCATCCACATCCAGCGTGCTGCGAAACCGTAGGGTTACGGTCGTCGTGCGGGTTGATGCCACCCAGTAGCCCTCGCCGAAGCGCAGACACATGCCCGACGTATTCAACCACGTCGGCCCACTGGGGCTGTACAGATCCCATGGGTCGGCTGGCCTGTCAGCGTTGTAGTGGTACACCGCCCGGTAGGTGCCGTCAGCGGATGCTAGCGCATTCGGTACCTGACGCGCCACCTGGCTTGGGTAGCCAATGTTGCTCCAGCCGGGCCTGAGCGTACTCTCTAGGCTGCTCATCACCGCGTACAGCCCTGGACCCTGGGTCGGGATGGAGGCCATGTTGAAGGATGTGTCGAGCGTGGTTGTGATCGCCGTCCACGCGGTCGCGGTTGGGCTGCGGTAGTAGACCTGGATGCCTGCCTCCTCGCCCGCTGGTACCTCACTGTCAAGATAGCTAAAGCTGAGGGCGCTACCGCTCAGGTTCGGGGCGTTGGGTGAGGTGGTGAACCGGTAGCCCTGGCCGATGAGGGTGGCCCACGGCGGCAGCGGTGGCAGGCTCCCCGTCGTCTGGAGCAACAGGAACTGCCCGAGGGCGAAGCTCAGGTTGCCGCCATCCAGCAGCACATCGCCCTCCGCCGACGAGACCGGCGCGCCGCCGATGCGTGTGAAGGCCGCCCCACTCCCGCCCACTCGATTGTTCACCCGGCCACTCCCGCCCACCCGGTTGTTCACCCGGCCACTCCCGCCCACCCGGTTGTTCACCCGGCCACTCCCGCCTACTCGGTTGTTCACGCCCGCATTTCCATCCAGGGCGAAGCTCGTCACCGTCTCCCAGGTTGGCGTCGTCCCATCCGTGGTCTGCAGGTGAATATAGGCTCCCTGTAGCGCATACGCCAAGGTAAAAGTGCCGATATAGACCCCGTCCCCCGTCGAATTGAGGGTAATCGCTGGTGGTTGCGGGCTCGTCCACTGGGGCGTAGTAGACCGCGCGCGCCCCGGCGTCCCCGTCGAACGGAGGGTGATCGCTGGTGGTTGCGGGTCATCGTCCATCGGGTAGAGATCGGCGCGCAGCCCAGTCGTCCCAGACGGCACCCCGCGTACGGTTACCTCCAGCGTCACCGAGGTGGTGGGTGTAACCTCGATGTCGGGGTGCCAGGTCGGCTGGGTAGTCAAGGTCAGGAACTCCCGTTCGGCACGGATGATCTCACAGCCAAACCGGGCCGCCGTCGGCTCAAAGAGGCAGAGTTTGTCACCCACCCGCGCACCCCGGGCCAGCACTTGATCGTTGTTCGCCCGGCCCAGCGAGATGAGCTGGGTGTAGTCCGCACTCGGCGCACCGTGGTCGTGCTGGAAGAGGTAGGCCCGTGCGGAGAGGGTGGGCAGCACCCGCCCGCCGGTGATGTCCACCGTATAGAAGATCGGCACCGCGAGGCGGGCCGTCGGCGTCAGTGGATCCACCGAGCTGATCTCGGTTAGGGTGAGCGGCAGGCGGAGTGGTCCGGGCGGCAGCGTACTCAGCGGCAGGGTTGGCGTGATCAAAGCTGGGTAAAACGTCTGGATTGTCATCCAGTCAGCGCGACCGGTGGTCTGGTTGGAGAAGGTTAAATCGCAATCAGGACTCCAGCCCGCGCTGGTTTGGTACTGCCAGGTGGCGGCGTAGCTATCGCCCATCAGGCCGGGGCACGTGTTGACCGCCGTAATCTGACCGTTCTTCAACCCGATGTAGTTATCCTCTAGGAAGAAAAAATAATGACCAAGTTCATGTACGAGGGTGCGCGGCCAATCTTCGCTGAGGTTGCCGCTGGCGGAGCCGAAGCGGTTCCAGATCGCACCCATCCGCACCTGGCCGGGGCCATAGACTACGCTGCGGGAGTCCGGATCGGTGACGGGCAGGGATGCCACGCCGCCGATCATGGCGGAGGGGCGCATGCGGTTGGAGGCGTAGATGCGGAGATCTGCGTAATCCCAGTTCTCACGGTCGTAGAAAATCGAGACAGTGCCGAGGGCAGCTTGGCCATGACTGGCCTGGAAGAGCAACTCCGAAGCGCGGGCAAGATCGGCCTGGAGTTGGGCCACAAAGTGGGTATCGGAGCGGGCGTCCCATTCCAGCGAGACGCTCAGATCAAAGAGGGCTAGGGGATGCGCCAGCGAGACGGTAACAGTCTGGACGCCAGACTGCACGACGGTAAAGCCGCGGATCCCGGTGGGCGTGGTGATGATGTTGGTGGCATAGAGATGCACGGTCGGCGAGTAGGCGCTGGTGTAGGACCCGGTCAACGATACCGGGGCGAGGGCAATCAGGGTATCGGAGATGGCGAGCGTGCCGCGCCCCGCCAGGAAGCCGAGCGCATTGGTGGTATAGGCCGAGGCGGTGGATGAGGGCGCAATGAGCTGCTGGTTACGCGCCAGGGTGTCATTGAGTCGGAAGACGACGGCGTTGGGCATGGGCTGGGCTGGCAGCCGATCGTTAACCACGCGTACTTGAGTACCGCGCACACGGAAGGGGAAGGTCGAGGCAGATGCGGAGGGGTACTGAAAGACCGGCACGCTATTCGGTGTAGGCGTGAGCATGGGTAGAGCCAGCAGGCGCACGACCACGTTGTCAGACGTGCCAAAAATTCCGCTTGCTGAGAGATCCAGGGGGAAAACATAGTTACTCCCACCAGGCAATGCCGCAACATTCCGTAGGTCGGTTCCGGCGGCAGGGATGGCTGTATGCCATTGACCCCCTCCGTCCAGCGAGTACTCAGCCCGCACTTCGCGCACCGGATCGCCATCCGGGTTGGCAAGGGTGAAGGGAATCGTGACAACGCTGTCCATGATACGGGCGACGGAGTAGGAGTCCGCACTGGCAAAGTGTCGAACAGCGATTACTGATGGGCTTGTGGGTAAGCCACGTCCACTATTTGTTCCCATGTGGTAAAGCTGGTTTGCTTGATTACCATTCCCTACCGCAAGCTCCAGGTGACCATCGCCATCTGAATCTCCCCATGCCAGGCTATTAGTGTACCTCTGTGCAGGAGACCATGCTGAGTCAAGCACGAGCGTGCCTCCCTGGTTGCGGTAGAGTTGGTTTGATCCAGTATTTCCGACCGCAAGGTCAAGGTCTCCATCATTATCTACATCGCCCCAGGCTAGGCTACACGTAGCCTGGGGTGTTGGAGACCATGAAGAGTCAAGGATAAGTGTGCCATTCTGATTATGGTAGAGCTGACTCGTGCCATAGTTCCCAACAGCAAGGTCGAGATAGCCATCGCCGTCCACATCGCCCCATGTCAGACTCTCTGTCAGTTTTTCCGTGGGGTTCCAGAGCGGGTCGATCACCAATATGCCATGCTGGTTGCGGTAGAGCTGATTTGGTTGTTTCCAGTTCCCGACAGCAAGGTCGAGGTCACCATCATTGTCTACATCGCCCCACGCCACACTTTTGGTAATCTGTGCAGCAGGAACCCATCCGGAATCCAATATCAGCGTGCCGTTCTGATTGCGGTAGAGTTGGTTTGGCTGGCCATAATTCCCAATGGCAAGGTCGAGGTCGCCATCATTGTCCACATCACCCCACGCCACACTCTGAGTAGACTGTGCGGCAGGAATCCAGTTGGGATCAAGGACGAGTGTGCCACCTTGATTGCGATAGAGCTGGTTCGACTGATCAAGATTCCCGACGGCAAGATCAAGGTCGCCATCATTGTCCACATCGCCCCATGCCACGCTCATCGTATACCGAGCCATCGGTGCCCATGTTGCGTCGGCAACCAGGGTTCCACCCTGGTTACGATAGAGTTGGTTTGGCTGCTGGTTACCATTCCCGATAACAAGGTCAAGGTCGCCATCATTATCCACATCGCCCCACGCTAGGCTAGAGGTCAGATACGGTATTGGCGACCAGGTGGGATCGCGTATCAACGTCGTACTCTGATTCTTGTACAGTTGGACAGGGTCATTACCCCCATTTCCAACGACAAGATCAAGATCATCATCACCATCCACATCGCCCCATGCAAACTGGACGGCATATCCTCCAGCAGGTGACCATGTAGTATCAAGTACCAGCGTCCCGCTCTGGTTGCGGTAAAGCTGACTTGCGGTTCCATCGCTGTTCCCGACGGCGAGGTCGAGGTCGCCATCCCCATCCACATCACCCCACACTACGCTCCGGGTTGACTGTGCTTGTACTGGCTGAAACCATAGGGTGTTGTCGAGGGTTAGGCCACCGTTCTGATTACGGTAGATCTGGTTTGGATGTTTTGAGTTCCCGACGGCGAGGTCAAGGTCACCATCATTGTCCACATCGCCCCACGCCACGCTGACGGTATTCTGTGCAGCAGTAGCCCAAGGGGTAGAATCGAGGATGAACGTCCCGCCTTGGTTGCGGTAGAGCTGATTTGGCTGATCCCAGTTCCCAACGATGAGGTCGAGGTCACCATCCCCATCTCCATCACCCAACGCGAGACTCCGGGTATGCTGTGCAGCAGTAGCCCAAGGGGTGGAATCAAGAACGAGCTTGCCATTCTGGTTACGATAGAGCTGAGTCGGCTCATAGAAGTTTCCGACCACAAGATCAAGGTCACCATCGCCATCCACATCGCCCCATGCGAGGCTTGTGGTAGATTGAGCTGCTGGAGTCCAGTTAGGATCAAGGACGAGTGTGCCGCCCTGGTTACGATAGAGCTGATTCGGTTGTTGGTAGACCGAATTGACCTGATCCCAATTTCCGACGGCGAGGTCAAGGTCTCCATCTCCATCCACATCACCCCACGCGACACTCCAGGTATTTCGTGGCTCAGGATTCCACGTCGTATCAAGGACGAGTGTCCCACCTTGGTTTCGATAGATCTGGTTATGATCTTGGTTCTGTAAATAGTTTCCGACGGCAAGGTCAAGATCGCCATCTCCATCCACATCACCCCAAGCCACGCTGCTGGTATATGATATCTGCGAGGCGGACCACGTGAACTCCAACGGGCTGTTTGCCGCGTAGGCGATGGGTACCGCAATCAGTGCTGGTGGATTAGGCAACAGCGACAGCACCACCACCAGTATGACGAACAGCGACATGGCCAAACGTGTTCTTCGGGATATCATCGCGAGCCTCCTTGGGGATTTTGGATTTTAGATTGCAGATTGCCGTAGACGGAACACTATCGGCTATCGGCTATCAACCAGCAGTTCCCGATGCGCCGCCACCTGCTCCAGAAAGTTCTTCCTGGCATTGGGGTCGGCGATCTGCTCGGCGTAGGTCAGCAGCTCGGTGCGGGCGCGGGCCAGCAGCGCCGGGGCGCGCGGGTCGTCGTTCGCCCGCAGCGCCTGGTGGCAGGCGAGGTAGACCCGCATCGGCTCCTCGGCCCCGTCGAGCGTGCCGCCCTCCAGGTGCGTCAGGATCTCCTCAACCAGAGCCAGGGCACCCGGCGCATCGCCCTGTGCCAAGGTCACTCGCGCCAGCCCGGCCAGGGGTTCGGCCACCATCGCGGGCGAGCTGACTTCACGCAAGATGACAGCGGATGCCTGAAAGTCCTGGGCCGCCGCCGCTAGATCGCCCCGTGCCAAAGCCACATTGCCTAGCCCGCGCCACGCTAAACCCACAAGGAAGCGATCACCCAGCGCCTCGGCCAGCGCCAGACTCTGCTGATAGGACGTATGCGCACCCACATCGTCACCCTGTCCTAGCGCGATCAGACCCAGGTTCCCGTAGGTGCAGGCCATCTGTTGCCGGTCACCAATCTCGCCAGCCAGTGCCAGACTCCGTTCACCTGCGGCCCGTGCGGCACCATCATCGCCGAGTTTATGTCGCATGAAGCATAGGTTGCCCACCGCTCGCCCCTCAATCCAGCGGTCGCCAATTGCCCGCATCGCGGTCAGGGATTGATCGAGATAGCTGACCGCTATCGCCGTCTGCCCCTGCTCATCGGTAATTGACGCTAGATCGGTGAGCGCATACCCTTCTAACCGCCGGTCCTCGGTCGTACGGGCAAGAGCAGCGCTTCGTTCGAGATACGTGTATGCAATCGGGTAGTGACCCTGATTCGCCGCCACGTTGCTGAGCGCATTCAGGGTTACACAGAGTTGCTGCGTATCGCCTAGCGCCTCGGCCATCGCCAGACTTTGCTCCAGACTCGCCTGTGCCGCCGCATAGTCTCGCTGGGAGTAGAGGGCCCAGCCCAAACGCCAGTACGCAGTCGCTGCGTGATGCGGCAGGTCGGCACCCAACGCCAGACCGACCGCCGCACGAGCCGTGTGTTCCGCCATCACAAAATCGCTCATGATGTTTGCGTAGCGAGCCTGACGCAGGGCCATCTCGGTACGAGCGGCATGGTCATCCCACTGGTCGCTGAGTGCCACGAGCGTGACCAGATCCGCGTGCTGCGCCTCACGCTCACCACAGAGTGCATAGATTTGCTCACGGGCCAACAGCAGTGCGTAGCGATCTCTCACATCGTCGGGTGGAGCCAGATCGAGCGCCCGGCTCAGGTAACTCACGGCAGCGGCGTTGGCATAGCGCGCCGCCGCCGCCTCCCCCGCTCGCCGCAGATATTCACGCTTCTTCGAGAGGTTATCGCTCTGTTCGTAGTGGTAGGCGAGTAGGTCGAGCAGTGCGTCGGCGTCGGCCCCCGCGTGCTGCTCCACGTAGCTCGCCAGTTGCTCGTGCAACGCCGCCCGCGTAGCCGCTCCCAGGCTCTCATAGGCCACCTCGCGGGTGACAATGTGCTTGAAGAGGTAGGCCAACTCTGGCTCAGGCGTATCCAGCGGCGTCAACTCACGCTCCGCCAG
>CAIXLU010000529.1 GCA_903920315.1 uncultured Oscillochloris sp. | reverse complement strand
CGGGACGCTTCGCTGCGCTCTGCGTGACATGACGATGGGATGATTAAATATTTCCGCATCCCTTACCTCACCTACTCATACCGTAGCGCTACAATCGGGTCGAGTCGGGCCGCGCTCCGCGCTGGGGCGATCCCGAAGAACAGGCCCACAGATAGGGCAAATCCTAAGGCCATCAGGGCTGCGTCAAGGCTGAGTTGGGCCTGAAGCACCCCGCTCTGGCTCACCAGCAGGGCGATAGCCGCACCCAGGGCGAGGCCCAGCAGCCCGCCTACCCCGCTCAGAGCCAGCGACTCGAACAGGAATTGGAGCATGATGTCGCCCTCACGTGCGCCCAGCGCCTTACGCAGACCGATCTCGCGGGTGCGCTCGCGCACCGACACCAGCATAATGTTCATGATCCCGATCCCGCCCACGAACAGCGAGATTGCCGCGATTGCCGACAGAAACAGGGTGAGCATCTGCGTGGTCTGCGTCACTGTCTGCAAAATGGCGGCCTGGTTGAGTACGCTGAACGTGTCGGCGCTGCCGTCTTCTGGTAGATTCTTGCGCTGGCGTAGCAGCATGTTGATCTCACTCAGGGCGGCGTCGGTCTGGGTGGAACTAGCGGCCTGAACCACAATTGTCGAGACGCTCCACTCGCCGCCGACCACCGCACGTGCCCCGAAGAGCTTACGTTGGGCCGTGTTCAGCGGCACGATCACCCCGTCATCAACTGAGCCGAAGCCAGAACCGCCCGAACTGGCCAGTATGCCAATCACCTGAAAACTCTTGCTGTTCATACGCACTTGCTGGCCTAGACCGTCGCCGTTGGGGAAGAGGGTCGTCGCCACGTTGGCCCCCAGCACCACCACATTCGCCATCGCCCGGTTGTCTTCCTCGCTGACAAAAACGCCTTCGGAGAGTGTGTTGTTGTGCAAGCTCGGGTAGACCGGCAGGGCACCGGTGACTCGGGCGTTGAGGTTGAGCGCACCGGCCACCATCTGGGCGTTGCCGCTGTACTCGGGCGAGACGAAGGACGCATCAGGCACATTCTGTGGGTTCGCTAGGGCCGTGGCGTCAGCGACGGTCAAGGTACCGCCTTCGCCCACCGCGCCACGCACGCCGCCCTGCCCTGGCTGTCCCTGAGTCCTGATCGTGAGCAGATTGGCCCCATTGGCAGTGATCGAGGCGGTGATCGCCGTCTGTGAGCCACGTCCAATCGCCATCAGGGCCACTACCGAGGCCACGCCGATCAGCACGCCCAAGGCCGTCAGCACGGTGCGCAGCGGGTTGGCCCGCAGGCTAGCCAACGACATCCCCAACGTCTCAAACCAGCTGATCCCGCCCTCCCAAAGATCATCCTCGGCCTGGGTCGTGATCTGAGGAAGAGCCTCGCGCTCCTCCTTCACCGCCCCGCGAATAAGAGGCTGCTCGTGTGCGCTCATGGATTCTTCCTCCAACGACTGGCCACCGGCAGCCGCCCCACCCGCCGCGCCCGTTCTACAGGCGTAGGTGCAAGATGGGGCATATGCGGATCGTGGGTCGTCCACGCCTCCGCTGTCGGCACATCGCGCTTCAGTTGACCGTCACGGATCTCCAGTAGCCGTCGGGCGGAGTGGGCCACATCAGGCTCGTGAGTCACCAGCACCACCGTCATTCCGCTGCGGTTCAGGTCGGTCAGCAGATCCATTACCTCCGCGCTTGTGCGCGTATCGAGGGCGCCAGTCGGTTCATCGGCCAACAGCAGAGCCGGTTGCGTCACCAGGGCGCGGGCGATGGCCACGCGCTGCTGCTGCCCACCCGAGAGCTGCTGGGGCCGGTGATCCATACGGTCGCCTAGGCCAACACGTTCCAGCGACTCGGCGGCGCGGGCCATGCGCTCGCTAGCCGAAATGCCACCCCGGTAGGCCAGGGGCAGGGCCACGTTTTCCAGGGCCGTACTGCGGGCCAGCAGGTGAAACTGCTGGAACACAAAGCCAATCTTGCGGTTACGCACCGCCGATAACTGCGGCGTCTCCAGTTGTTCTACCGCCAACCCATCCAGGCTATAGCTGCCCGTCGTCGGTGTGTCCAGGCAGCCGATCATGTTCATCAGCGTACTCTTGCCCGAACCCGACGGTCCCATAATCGCGACAAACTCGCCACGCTCAATCTCGAAGGAGATGCCGCGCAGTGCGTGAACCTCGATGTCGCCGGTGTGATAGACGCGGGTGAGATTATGCACGCTAATCATGCTACTCATGGAATTGGCCCCCGTCCGCCGCCGCCGCCGCCACCGAAGCCGCCAATACCGCTACGCTGCGTCGTGCTGCTGGTTGTCGTGGTGATCACCAGCGTGTCACCTTCCCGAAGGCACTGGTCATTGGTGTCCACGCAACTGACAATCTCCGTCTGCCCGTTCGAACTCAGGCCCGTTGTCACCGTCACCGGCACCGCCGGCAGACCAGCAGCCTGGCGCACTTGCACCGTCTGCGTGCCGCCACGAGTCTGGATGGCCCGGCTCGGCACCAGGATGACGTTATCGTGCTGCGTCACCACAATCATGCCCGTGGCCGTCATGCCTACCTTGATCGGCGATGTGCCGGGGTCGAAGCGCACCCGTACCGGGTAGGTGACGACGTTCTGGGTCACGGTTGCCACTGGGGCGACAGTATCAATCTTCCCGGTAATCTTCAGGTTTGCCACCGCGTCAAAGGTTAGTTGAACAGCTAAACCGGGCGTGATCTGGCTCACATCGGACTCACCGAGGCTGATGTCAATATACATCTGGCTGGCGTCAATCACGGTGATCGTGCCAGTGGTAGCGGTATCGCCCGCCAAAAGGCCAACGCTGGATACCATCCCATCGAAGGGCGCGACCAGGGTTGCGTTCTCCAGATTGAGCTTAGCCGCCGCCACCTGCACCTGGGCCGAGGCCAGCGATGCCTCGGCACCGGCCAGACTCGCAACCGAGGCTGGAGTAGTCAGCTTCTCCAGATTGATCTTGGCCTGGTCCACGCTGGCCTGGGCGCTAACGAGATCATTCGCCGTCGCGGGATGCAACAACTTTTCGAGATTGGACTGGGCCGAGGCCACGCTGGCCTGGGAACTGGCCAGGTTCGCCGTTGTCGGGCCAGCCAGCAGCACATTCAGCTGCGTCTGGGCATCCTTCAGGCTCGACTCGGCCTGGGCCAAACTGGAAACCTCATCCTTCTTCGCCTGGTCGAGGGCAGCCTGGGCCTGGGCGAGGTTAGTCTCCGCATTCGAGACAGCTCGCAGAGAGGCAGCCTCCTGATCCTTACTTGCCTGCGGCAGACCGCCGGGCGCACTCTCCTGCTGGCGATTCGTCCAGTAGAGCGTGCTGTAGCTGGCTTGGGCGTCGCGCAGATTGTTCGCCGCCGTGGTCACCGCCGCCTGCGCCTTCGTCTTGGCAGCGGAGAGACTCTCACGCTGGCTGGCGAGAGTCAACTGGGCCTGGTAGACGCGGGTCTGGGAGGTTGAGAGCGTGTCAGCGGTGGGGCCAGCCTTGAGTTGGGCCAGATTAGCCTGAGCAGACTGAAGCTGGGCGCGGGCGCTGACGAGATCCTGTGCGGTGGCGGAGCCGGTTCGGGTGCGCTCATAGCTAGCCTGAGCAGATCTGAGGCTCGTCTGGGCGCTGGCAATATCCTGCTCGGTGGCACCCTTGCCCTGAGCAGCAGCAAGATTCGCCTCCGCCGCCTTGAGACTGGCCTCGGCCTGCTGCACCTGGAGGGTGAGGGCGCGGCTATCAAGGCGAGCCAGGGGCTGCCCAGCCTTCACCACATCACCAACTTGTACCAGCACCGTATCAACCGTACCGGATACGCCGAAACTCATACTGCGACTCTGCACCGCCTGGGCGGGGCCGCTGCCGGTCACACTGACGGCCAGACTGCCCTTCGTCACGGTTGCGGTTGAGGTCGAAGAT
>CAIXLU010000528.1 GCA_903920315.1 uncultured Oscillochloris sp. | reverse complement strand
TAGATGCGTTGCTGGGAGGTTGGATTGCGGTCTGCGACATCCTCACACGCCTGCCAGTCGTGTTGAAAGAACAGGTCGTCCAGCGTGCGGCGGCGCTCTTCGGTGCCGAAACCGTTGGGCCTGAATTCCGTTGGGGAGCCATTTATCGCTGGCGGCTCACCCGTGGTGCAATCCCGTCCGGACGCCTCCAGGGTATCCCCCAAGAACTCTTTCGCTTCACCAACCTTGTCACCGGCAGCATCGAACAGACGTTGCTCAATGATTTTGCCTGTCGGGTGGTCACGGTCAACGTTGATTACCAGCGCTGGCAGGACTTGGACAAGCTAGAGAAGGTATTTAACGAACTCACCAGGGCACGTGACGAAATCAACCGGGCCTGGGGAGAAGTTGCTGATGGAGATGCAATCTGGCGCGAGGGTTTGGCGCGGGCAGCATCGGGCCGGGTAGTGAGCGGCGTCAGTGCTGAGCAAGCCGCGACTGAGTTGGCGGCGTGGAGTGCAGGAACAACCTGGCCCACATGTACGCAGACCCTCAACCCAACCCAACTTGGCGAGATCTATCCCCAGTTGAGTGCTGAGGGCTGCCACGATCTGGCGCATATCCTTAGCTGCGCCGACTATGATCAGAGTCGCTGGGGTGCGGATCTGGCAGAGGCGCTGCCGAAGGCATTTGCTATTCAGGGCTGGACAAGAGGTGAGGTGAATGCGGCGATCAAACGGATTGAGACAGTATTGCCCGCCGCAATGAGCCTAGAGACTCACCTGCGCCGATACGTTTTGCACCAGATGGTTCGGCTTTTCGCTACCAGTCTTGCTGCTCCTGCTGAGATACCAGACGACATAGTGATCGCACAGTGGCGCGACCGCTACGCAATCCCTGAGCCAAACGACCTTTCGGCTGACGCAAGAGGTGTCCTGTTTCATGTCGGGGCTGGGGCGAACGACCCGGAAACCCTCGTGCTAACGACCCTGCCCCGTGCGATTACCGCTGTGGGTAAAACGGTACGTCAGTGGGAACGTTTTGATCTGCTGCAAACCTATGAGGAATCACTGCGGCGGCTCATTGTTGAGATCACCAGCTACGAACCAGTTCTACCGGGAGTCCACATGTGGCTGATGGGCGTCCTGCATGCGTCGAGCCGAGGTGTACCGGCAAATCTGCCCCACGAACGTCAACGCCTGACGAACGTTGTCGCCACAGAGCTGAGTGCGTGGCTACGCGAGCAACATCTGCCCGCCTTTGTTGCCGATTTGAGCAGTGATGAGGTGGCTGGCCTTTACCCGCAGGCAGATCCGCAGACCCTTACCGCGCTGATCTCCCTTTTGCGGCGAGATGCGATCACTGCCACACGGATGGTGATCAGTCAGGATGTGCCAATCGCTTTAGGGCTTGATGCCGATGCCACGTTATGGATCGAACACGATGTAGAACAGGCAATTGAACATCTGGACAGTGCATGTCGGCTGATCGCATCGCTGCCATGTGATCTTCGTAAGCGGCTGATCCGCGAGATGGGTCAGATTTTTGGTTCTGCCACGGCATCGGACACATCCGCCGATCTGCTTACACAGATGCGCAACTGGCGTGCGGACTATGTGATCTTACCGGACGATCCGCTCTCGCCCGATGCTCGGTTGCTCTACGACTCATTGGGTGGAGGGGAAGATGACGCCGATGGACTGCTATTGCAACGTCTGCCCGCCCGCATCAACGATGTACGGGCGGCCTACACCAACTGGAGCCATTGGTCAACCCGCGAGAGCTACCTTACCGCGCTTCATGCTGCCGCTGGCGAGATTGTTGAACACGGCACGGTAGGGCCGGGTGGTGATCGGGCCGACACCCTCTGGCGTGAGTTTCGCGAGCGCCTGGGTGCATTGGGCGATGATGAGCAGCGCTGGATCGTCAAAACCTTCCGCGACGAGTTTCAGCAATGATCACGATCATCGCCGACCCGCATTCCTATCAGGCTGTACCGGCGGATGCGCTACACGCCAGCGGCCCTGGCGATTATGTGCGTATCCGCAGCACCATCCGGCGGGCGCTTAATCATGGCGAGAGTCTCAGCGTTCATGTGACGGATCGGCTGCTGCTGCACTGGCTTGC
The DNA here is from genome assembly GCA_903920315.1 of uncultured Oscillochloris sp. GTDB lineage: Bacteria > Chloroflexota > Chloroflexia > Chloroflexales > Chloroflexaceae > Oscillochloris. The sequence continues at coordinate 3,309 of CAIXLU010000528.1, read as the reverse complement.
CGATTTCGCCGACTACGACGGCATTCAGTGGGAGCATCGTGCGCCCGAAGTGGACTACCGCCGATTGTTTGGCAGCGACCCTAGCTTGCCATTCACCCCCGATCTGCTGATGCGGCTGGACATCGCCCACATGAACGCGCCCCCACCAGGACGAGAGACTGAACCCGTTGGATGGATCCTCGGCCAACGGCTCGATCCGCTCTGGTCAGTCTCACCGGGAAATCCAGCGCACCTTGATCACCTGCTAACCTGGACGCTTACGCACAGCGATCACTGCGAAACATTCCTGCATCCCCTTATCCAGCAGCGGCTGACTGTTTGGGCGGGTGATCATCCGACCTATACCGCACTGCGGGCGGGGAGTCTTGTCACCGATGCAACGAACGTGATCCGGTGTATCGCCCTTCAGCGTTACGATCCCGCGTGGCTGCGGGCGCAAGGGCTAGTTGGGCTGTCGCAGAATACACTCACGCTGGAGAGTAACCTCTGGATTGATGCACTGAACGATCTCGCCCCGGCGATTGAATGCTACTGGCGCGAGCGTATCGTACAGGTAACGCCACATACCGGATTTCTGCACGCTACGATTGAGCGTATGTCTGGCTGGAGCGAGGTTGAACTGCGGGCGATTGATGACATACTCCAGCGTCACGCCCATCTGCTTGATCACTCTCTCATCTCCGCACTGCGGCGGCGCTTCGCCGATCTCCCGCAGGCAGCCGCGACCCTGGATGCGCTTGAGGCGTTAATCCCACCAGCCCGACCCGATCTGCCCCACGCAGAGTGGAACGATACGCAATGGCTACGCTGGGCAACCAATGACTACATGCCCTACTTTACATGGACAGTACGGGCGAACCAACCCCGCGAGTACCAGCAGGAGTGTGCGCTGGCCTACGAAACGTGGTTAGCCCAACGCTATCCGCATTGGCTCACCAGCGTTGGCTCACCGCTGATCACGCGCCAGTTTACCCTCCTGCGCGATCTGCTTAGTGCGCAACCAAACACAGTGGTCGTCTGGCTAGTTGTGGATGGGATGACCTGGTGGCAAGGACGGATTTTACAAGAGATTTGCCGCCATCAGGGACTTCACCCACAGCGTTACGAAGCCGGGGTTGCGCTATTACCCTCACTGACCGACATCTCGAAACGGGGACTTGTTACCGGCATGCCGGTAAGTGATCCGCCGCACGGTAGCATGACTCACGCGGCACGCGAGAAACTTGAGCGAGCAGGTATACGCAGCTACGTCGGCTATCACGCCCAGGAAGCAATAGATGCCCTACGCAGTGCCGATCCACCGCACTGCGTGATCTGGCTTGACAATATGCTCGATCATCTCGCGCATGATCGTCCCGACTTTGCCGATGACGGAGTCGTGCGCGGGCATTTGGAGGGTCTTGGGCAAAAGCTGGCCCGCATGCAGAAAATCTGCATGGAGCGCGGATACATCTTCCACGCCCTGATTGGCAGCGACCACGGATGCACCTTCCTTCCGGCGGGCGCACCGACGCGGCGCTTACCACAGGCAACCCGTGAGGTTGTGGATGTTTGGGAAGATGCGGGAGATCAACGCAGCAGCGGCCCCGCCTCAGCACGAGCGGCCTTGGTCAGTGATGGACAGCGGCTCCAGATTGATCAGCCAGAAGCGTGGCATCATCTGGAGCGACTCGCGTACCAACTCCCACAGGATTATCTCGTTACTCGTGGCTACGCCGCAATTGGTCGGCGACCGTCGGGCTGGACTCACGGTGGCCTGACCCCAGAGGAAACCATAGTTCCCCTGATGCACCTCGCACCAAAGCCACTGGTCGTGCAGAGTCTCCATCTCACCATCAGCGGACAAATACGGGTGCGGCAAGCGGGAACCCTCAGCCTTGTACTGCTTAACCCCAACCCGGCCCCGCTCGACAATGTCATCATTCAGATTGCCGATCTTGCGCCGGTGATCATCGCGCAGGTTGCCGCAAGTGGGCGTTACGAGAAGACCGTTATCTTTCCAGCGCGGGCGATTGAAGGGGCGGAATTACCTCTGGCGTGGGAACTTCAGGGCACTATTCTTGGTATCGAACAGAGGCAACAGGGCGAAGCCCGGATCACAGTACGGCGGATCCAGACCGGGAATGACATTGACAGCTTGTTTGGATAAGCGAGTATGACCATTCTCAAGCGTTACGAAGAAAAGGCGCACGATCTTTTTGGCGAGGTGTGCGTCAACAAAGCTCTGGTGAAAGAAGCAGGCTTCGGCACGCGGAGTGTGCCCGCCTTCGTGAGCGAATGGATTGTCACCCGCTATACGCCTGATGGCGTGTTAGACGATGAAGCCCGCCAGCGCATTCGCAGCTTCCTCAACAATCATCTGCCGACTCGCGATCAGAAAGAGCACCTCAAGGCACGACTCCAGAACGGCGAGACGCTCACGGTACTCGACCCATTCAGTGTGAGCGTGGATCTTCAGCACAACGAGTTGCGCCTCAGTATTCCCTGCCTTGATGAGCGCAAAGCCGGGATTGAACGGCGGATTGCAGACCAGTACCCGCTCCTCTTTGGCAGTGGAGTCTGGGGGGTGGGCAAACTTCAATACTACCCGCCAGATCATGCGCGCAAAGAGGGACAGATCTGGATGGTGGATTTCCGCCCCATGCAGAACGCAACCCTCGACCTGGATCTGTACTGTGAGCAACGGGCGGGGTTTGATCTTGATGAGTGGCGTAACCTGTTGGTTGCAAGCATGGGCTACAACCCTGATGCCTACAGCATTCACCAACAAATGCTGCTCCTAACTCGTCTGCTACCCCTGGTTCAAGAGCGCGTCAACATGATCGAACTGGCTCCGAAAGGGACAGGCAAATCCTTCGTCTTCTTGAATCTCTCGCGCCATGCACGGCTGGTATCGGGCGGGAAAGTAACGGCGGCAGCCCTCTTCTACAACAACCAAAACCGCCAACCGGGACTATTAACCCACTACGATCTGGTCGTCTTCGACGAAGCGCAATCGCTCTCATTCAACAACCCCGGCGAGATCATCGGTGTGCTGAAAGACTATCTGGAGTCGGGGAGCTTTGCGCGTGGAGGGGTACAGAAAGTGGAGGCCAGTGCGGGATTGATGATGCTGGCAAACATTCCGCTGGACGAACAAAGACGCCCGCGACACGAGAACCTCTTCCGCGAGTTACCCGAGTTCCTGAGCGAAACCGCCTTTATAGACCGCATTCACGGCATCTTACCGGGGTGGGAACTCCCACGGATCGAGCAATCTTTTATTGCCACAGGCATCGGGTTCAAGGCCGACTTCTTCGGGGATGTACT
>CAIXLU010000527.1 GCA_903920315.1 uncultured Oscillochloris sp. | reverse complement strand
TATCAAGGAGGCCACGACGATGGAGTACGAGCATACCGATGAGATTAAGATGCTGCGCCAGACTATTCGCGATTTCGTGGACAAGGAGATCCGCCCAATCGCCCACGATCTCGATGAGGAAGAGCGAGTCCCCTTTGAGGTGCTGAAGAAGGCCGGTGAGATCGGCCTGATGGGAGTGCCCTTTCCCGAGAAGTACGGCGGGCTTGAGATGGGCATTACCGGCTACTGCGTGCTGATGGAGGAGCTCAATCGCTCATGCGCCAGCACCGCCACAATCATCGGTGCCCACGCCCAGCTCGCGGCGATGAGTATCTTTCTCGGTGGTACCCCGGCCCAGAAGGATCATTACCTCACGGCCATGAACCACGGCCAGTTGATCGGCGCATGGGCGCTCACTGAGCCGGATGCTGGCTCTGACGCCGCTCATCTTCAGACCACCGCCACGCACCAGGGCAACGAGTGGGTACTCAACGGCCAAAAGATGTGGATCACCAACGGCAGCTTCGCCGATGTGATCATTGTCCACGCCGTTACCGATCAGGAAAAGGGTGCCCGTGGCGGTATCACCGCCTTTATCGTCGAGAAGGGTACGCCCGGATTCCGCGTCGGCAAGGTTGAGCATAAGATGGGTCTGAAGGCGTCCCACACGGCGAGCCTCTTCTTCGAGGAGTGCCGTATCCCGGAGGAGAACGTTCTTGGCGGTGCCCACCGCATAGGCCACGGCTTCCAGATCGCCATGAAGACCCTCGATATTGGCCGGGTGGGGCTGGGCGGCAGCAGTGTGGGTGCGGCTAAAGAGGCGTTTGACCTTAGCCGTAAGTACGCCATCGAGCGCCACCAGTTCGGACGCCCCCTGGCCGACTTCCAGGCCATCCAGTTTAAGCTGGCCGAGATGGCGGTGAAGATTTACACGATGGAGCAGATTGCCTACGATTGCGCCAAACGTGTGGACGCGCACCAGCCCGCCACGCTGGAGAGCAGCATCGTTAAGCTCTACTGCACGGAGATGGCCAGCCAGGTGATTGACGAGGCGCTCCAGATCCACGGTGGTATGGGCTTCTCGCGTGAGTTGCCCCTGGAGCGGATGTATCGTGACGCCCGCGTCACTCGCATTTTTGAGGGTACCAACGAGATCCAGAAGAATGTCATCGCCCGCGAGTTGCTCAAGGAAGTCGGCTACAAGATGAAGATGTAGGCACCTGTCAAGCACTTGCGTGCGTAGGACGGCACACATAAAGGGTCGAATCAATGCCGCTGTCTTGGTATAACCAGGGCAGCGGTATTTGTTCTCTGCGACCCGGAGCCACTTATGGCGAACTTACGCGCACCTCACATTCTGCTTGGCATCGCTCTGCTGCTCGGTATCTGCGCCGACCTGTTTTTCTACGGGCATGCACTCGGTATCTCGGTTCCTTTCTTCGTGATCCTCGGCCTGTTGGCTCTGTCTGTCATCAGCCAGATAGAGGCTCGTCCCGGCGTGGCTAACCGCTGGCTCGGAGTCGCCGCGTTCAGCTTCGCGATTTGGCTGGCTGTGCGCGATGAGCCAATGCTCATCGCCCTCAACCTGCTCGCTTTGATTGGCCTGCTCCTGCTGCTCGCCGTCAGCTTTCGCAGCGACGCCCTGCACCGCCTGCCGCCCGTCCGTCTTGCCAAGCGAGCTTTCCATGCTCTCTTCGAGATTGGAATCTACCCGGCGATCCTGGCTTTCCGCCAGATGAGTCGGCTGCGGATCGGCGGCGACCAAGTGCGTGCCCTGACTCCGGTAGTTCGTGGGGTGATCCTGGCTACGCCGCTGCTGCTGATTTTCGCTGGCCTGCTCACCGCTGCCGACAGCATTTTCGCCAGCTATGTGACCCAGTTACTCACCCTCCAGTTGCCCTTCAGTCTCTGGACAACCATCGTCCACGCGATCATCATCATCTGCTTCGCCTGGGGCGCGGCGGGTCTGCTGATTGTCGCTCTGGCCGAGGGCGTACCGACCATGGCCGAACTCCCCGCCGAGGGCGATACCGAGCGTCTGGAACGCAGCAGCATGGCCTGGCGCTTCCTGGGCAGCACCGAGGCGATTACCGTGTTGCTGCTGCTGGATCTGCTCTTCGCCGGATTTATGGCTATTCAGGGTGCCTATCTCTTTGGCGGACTCAGCAGCCTGGCCCGTAGCGGCATGACCTACGCCGAGTACGCCCGGCGCGGATTCTTTGAACTGCTCACGGTGGCATGCCTCGCCCTCGGTCTGCTCTGCACCCTGGCCCTCGTGACGCACCGCGAAAACGCGGCCCGCCGACTAGCCTTCAACGCTTCTAGCTCGGCGATGGTGTTGCTGGTTCTCGGCATCCTGACCTCCGCCTTCCAGCGCATGTGGCTCTACGAACTGGCCTACGGCTTCACCCGCCTGCGCCTGTACACTCACGGCTTTATGATCTGGCTGGCTATGGTGCTGCTGATCTTCGTGGCCGCGCTGATCTGCGCCCGCCCACGGATTTTCCTGTCCGGCGGATTCGCCTCGGCCCTGATCTCCCTCACCATCCTCAATATCATCAGCCCCGACGCTCTGATCGTCCGCGAGAATATTGCCCGCTATCAGGCCAACCCCTCCGCCTTGACCCGTAGTTCCATCACTGGTCGGTATAGCAATAATGAGGGGGTTGATCTGGGCTACCTGCTCTCGCTCTCGAATGACGCGGTACCCACCATTGTCAACGCCCTTCCGCTCCTTAACCCGATGCAACGTGAACAGGCAATCCGCCAACTGATGATCAGGAAACAGCAATTGTATGTCTCAGATGACGGATGGCAGAGCTGGAACCTGAGCCGCAGCAGCGCCAACATAGCGATTTCGCAGATGATCTCGCCCTAATGAAGATTGCAAATTTTAGATTGCAGATTGCAGATTTTCCGCAACAGGATGCAATGCATGTACCCGAACTGTCACGCTGATTTGAAACATGCCTAACTGCACGATCCCGCTAGGCTTGTATAATACTGGCCAACACCACGACTACCCACGGGATCGCCCATGATCGCCCGCACGGCCCTGCGCGCTGCCCAGATCGGCCTCGCCGTCATGATGGCGGCCTACCTCCTTTATTTCGCCGATCACGCCCGCCAGATTCTTGGCTTCCCGCATCCCCTCGATTATGGCGAAGGGCCGCTGCTGGCCCAGGTGGAACAGGTGCGGGTCGGCACGCCGATCTGGCAACTCTACGCCGATCCCACAAATCCGCCCTATCTGATCATCAACTACCCGCCGCTCTACCTGCTGCTCTGCGCCGGACTCTCCACGATCACCGGCTCGACCCTGCTCGCCGGTCGGCTGATCTCGCTGCTTGCCGCTCTGTCTGCGGTAGCGGCCATCGCTAGGCTCGGATCGGAGGTAGGAGGCAGGAGGCAGGAGGCCGGGAGCCGGGAGCCTGCCACCTGCCACCTGCCACCTGCCACCTGCCACCTGCCTCCTGCCTCCTGCCTCCTGCCCCTTCTCCTCCTCACCATACCCATCGTCCGCGAGTGGGCTGTTCTGATGCGTGTTGACCTGCTTGGACTTAGCCTTGGCCTGTGGGGGCTAGTGGCTCTGAGCAGGCGTCGCCCGGCTCTCGCCGGGATGCTCCTGCTGGCCTGTCTCTTCACCAAACCCTCGCTCATCGCCGCCCCCGCTACCGCATGCCTGTGGTTACTCACCGATCTGCTACGGGCGAACCGGACAGAGCGCGGCCCGCAGCTACGGACCATGTTCATCCTCGGCGGCACACTTGTCGGCGGCGGAGGACTGCTCTTCGGCATGCTTCAGTCGGCCAGCGGTGGCTGGTTTGCCACGCACGTTATCGCCGCCAACGCCAATCGCTGGGATGCCAGTTTGGCCCAAGGCTTCTGGAAGACCCAGATCCAGATGCGCTGGCCCCTGGCCGCCGCCGCCCTGGTCTCCCTTGTGGCCCATTATAAAAAAAGTGGAGGGCGTTTTTCCAGGGAGGGCCACGCTCTCCCGTCGGATATTCCCGCCCTGATCTACACCCTCTTCGGCGCGATCATCGCTGCTGGAGTAGGCAAGGTGGGAGCCTACAGCAACTATTTCTTGGAACTTTATGTCGGTTTGGTCTGGATTGTGGCCTCCCGCCCTCGGCTATCGGCTATCGGCTATCGGTTATCGGTTATCGGTCTCCTCATCGCCTCCATGATCACCTACCCGCCCCTGTGGGATCCATTCTGGCCCCGGCAGGCTGGGCTGGTCGCGCCTAGCCCGCCTCGGCTGGCCGTCGGGCGCTATGGACTCTGGGACGATGCGCGGCGCGAGGGTGATTTGCTGGCGGCCTTCGGGCGGGTGGACACGGCCCTGGAGCAGCAAATACGCGCCGCTGGCCCGCAGATCTTCACCGATATGCCGGGGACCGCCGCCGCCGCCGGGGTCGTGTCGCGTATGCAGGTTTTCGAGGCCCGCCAACTCATTGACCAGGGACTGGCCGATCAGTCCGCCCTGCTGGTTGACCTGTCCGGCGGCACGCCGCCCTTGGCTGTACTCGACTTCCTGGGCAACTGGCTCACCCCTGAGATCGTCGCCGTGCTGCGTCACCGCTACGCTCAGGATGGATCTTTGGGTACTTTTGACCTCTACCGGCCAGTGGATGCCGGGCCGCAGCAGGCTATCGTCCCGCCTGCCCGTATGGGCACGGGCCTTGATCTGACAGGCTACGCCCTGGCTGCGCCGCTGAGCGCCACCTACGAACCGGGCGAATTGCTGACCATCGCGCTGAACTGGCGGCGGGAGGGTGTTATCCCAACCGGGGCCGACATCGTGGTGGCGGCACAGATCACAACACCGGGAGGGCATCCCTTACTAGAGAGCGAACTGCCGCTCATCTATGCAGCTCTCCCGCCGGAGCGTTGGCCTGCTGGGGCAGATGTTCAGCACCTCCAGACCTTAGCCCTGCCCGCTGAACTGCCGCCCGGTCGCTACGAACTGGCCGTGGAACTGCGCACCAACGGCGAGGCTATCGCACCGGCCCGCCAACTGGTTGAGATCACGATGCGGTCGGCGGGCGGGCGCACCTTTGAAGAGACCGGTGCCTTCGTACCTGCGCCAATTATGCGCGCATGGGCCGAGTATGGCGGGATCGAGCGGATCGGTCTGCCCCTCACCCCGGTGGTACCCTTCGCCTGGGGGCGACTCCAGTGCTTCGAGCGGGCCTGCCTGGAACTGCGTAACGGCACGGTTGGCACCCGCCCCTTGGGCACACAGCTCTATCTGGCCGAGACCATCCGCAGCGTGGGATGTCCAGATGATACGCTCAACAACGGGGTCTGCGCAGGATTCAAGGATCTGACCGAGCAGTATGGCAGAAGTATGGGGACACCCGTAAGCGGCGAACTGCTGCGAAACGACTGGCTGGTGCAGTGGACAACCGAGGCACGTCTGGAGCGCCGCCCGGCGACAGGGGATCAGGGACTTGGTCGCCTGGGCGAAGAGAGCCTGCGTCTACCGCCGGGCCAGCACTACCGCTGGCCGTAGGGGCGGCTCGCGAGCCGCCCCTACTTCGCCACCGGCAGGGGCGGCTCTAGCCGTAAGGGCGGCTCTGGCCGTAGGGGCGGCTCTGGCCGTAGGGGCGGCTCTGGCCGTAGGGGCGGCTCGCGAGCCGCCCCTACTTCGCCACCGGCAACCGGATACGAAATGTCGTCCCCTGATGAAGCTCGGAGCGTACTGCCATCTCCCCGTGATGCTGCTCGACGATGCTGTAGCTCAGGGCCAGGCTCAATCCGGTACCCTTTGTACGTGTTGTATAGAAGGGCTCAAAGATCTTAGGCAGATCCTGCGAGGAGATGCCCTCACCCGTATCGCCAATCTCCATCACCACCGCTGGCCCGGTCATCGGATTCGTAGCGAGTCCGCCAGCCACCACCGTAAATCCGTCCGTGTTCACCTCGCTCCCTTCTGCTGCCACATAAACTCTCACCCGCAGTTCGCCACCATCAGGCATAGCCTCGATTGCATTGAAGATCAGGCTCAGGCAGACCTGCTTAATGTGGCTGCTCACGGCGAAAACTCGTGGCAACGCCATATGATTCGTACGGGTCGTGTGGATACCGTGTTCGTGGAGTTGGTTGGCCGTAAGCGTCAGCACCGAGTCGAGAATAGTACCCAGATCCACCGGGCGCATGCCGTCGCGTGTTGGTCGGTAGAAGTCGAGAATACGCTGCACAATACTGATCAGCCGATCAATCTCCTCACGGGTCATTTCCAGATAACGCTGGCGCTTCTCATCAGGGAGCGCCCGATTCAGCATGAGGTGAACCGCGTTATGGATGGCCTGAAGCGGATTATTGATCTCGTGGGCCATCGAGGCAGAGAGCCGACCAAGGGCGGCCAGCTTTTCCGTCTGGAGCAGTTGCCGGGCAATGCGCTGACGCTCGCTAACATCGCGGGCGATCACCAGCAGCAGCCGCTGGCCTGCGTAGGGCACCACGCTCACGCTCACTGCCACCTGCACCGGCTGCGCCCAGCGTGTCTGAAGGACCGTCTCAATCTCCTGAGAGTCACCAGGCCCAGAGCCATTCACCGTCCCGCTAAGGGCGTTCTGCGCCAAACTACCCACATCAGGCAGCAACTCGGCGGGGCGCAGCGCCAGAATCTCGTGGCGACGGTAGCCGCTGATCTGCTCAAGGGCCAGGTTCGCCTCCAGAATGGTTCGTCCACTCGCATCAAGCAGCAACACGGCATCGTTGGCGTGATGAAGCAGGGCGCGGTAACGCTCTTCCGATTGAGCCACCTGGCTGTAGAGCCGCGCATTCGTGATCGCCGTGGCCGCTTGACCCGCAAGCAGCAGCAGCAAGTCCTGGTCGGCGGCGCTAAAGGAGAGCCCCGAGCGCACCTTGGCGGCGTTTAATACGCCGAGCATATGGTCGCCCGCGAGGACGGGCACGGCCAGCGACGAGGTCATCTCGTTTTCAAAGGACATCTCGCAAATATCGGCGTTTGGCGGAGAGATCACGCCGTGCGCGTCAATGCTGAGCGGGGTACGATGAGCGGCGACCCACCCCGCCAGACTGCGCGTCGCCGACACACGGTGCCCCACCGTTACAGTGGACGGCAACCCCGAGCATGCTGCCATGCGCAGGATCGTGCCCCCCTCATCGAGCAGCATCAGCGAGGCACGGTCGGCCTCCAGTTCGTTGCGCACCGTCTCAATAATCAGGTTCTGGAGCCGCGAGAGATCGAGTTCAGAGTGGAGGCGCTGGCTTACCTGAAGCAGTGGTCGGAGTGCCGCCACGCGCTCATGCGCCCGGGCCGTGCGCCGCTTCTCCACCACTTCCACGGTCACTGCGCACAGCTCATCAGGCGGGAATGGCTTCTGAATGAGACCCTGGAGTCCACACCGCATCGCGCCGGCCACCTGCTCAACTGTCGCCCTGTCGCTGAGCAGCAGCACCGGCAGGTTAGAATCGTAGGCGCGGATCTGTGCCAGAAGCGAGGTCTCGCCATGCTCAAGTCCAGCACTATCGAGCAGCACAAGATCAAACGGGTGCGTGCGAAGCACGGCCACAGCCGCAGGGGAAATCTCCGTTGATTCGACTCTGAATCCCTCGTGACGGAGCGTCCGTGCGCAGTAATCGCACATGTCCAGATCGTCATCAATTACCAGGACTCGGCCAGCATGCTCTATCATAGGCATAGGCTGTAGGAACTAGTGACGAACTGGTGAGCAGACGGCCACAATGCCGTCGAAGCTGTGATCATGGATGAAAGCGGCGTTCCAATTCTCTCCAGACGTCCTCTGGGGCCACGCCCTGATTCTCCAGCAGCACCAGGCTGTGATAGATCAGATCCGCCATTTCGTAGGTCAGTTCGGCAGGTGAGCCATTCTTCGCCCCAATGATCACCTCCGCCGCCTCTTCGCCAATCTTCTTACCGATCCGGTCAACTCCGCCGCGCAGCAGTTTCGCCGTGTACGAACTCTCGTCCTGCTGCTCGCCGCGCTGGTGGATAACGTCGGTCAGACGGGCAAGAATGCTACCGGGTACGGCGGGTTCAGTCAGCGAGGCATCAGCCATATCGCGGAAGAAACAGCTCCGCTCGCCCGTATGACACGTCGGCCCTGCGGGTTCAGCCAGCACCAGCAGCGCGTCGCCATCACAGTCCTGGCGCATAGAGATCACCCGCAGCGTGTTGCCGCTGGTAGCTCCCTTCTGCCAGATTTCGCTGCGTGAGCGGCTCCAAAATGTCACCAGACCGCTCTCGTGGGTGAGGCGCAGCGCCTCTTCGTTCATGTACCCGAGCATCAGCACCTCGCCGCTGCGGGCGTGCTGCACAATTGCCGGGATCAGGCCGTTGTTATCGAATTCCATGTCGCATCCGTAGGGGCGCAGCAGCGATTGTGGTTTCACCACACCTGCGGCCGCGCCCTTGCACTAGTGCCTAAAATGCCGTCGTCCGGTAAAGACCATGGCCGCTCCCGCTGCATCAGCGGCGGCGATCACATCCGCGTCGCGCAGCGATCCACCCGGCTGGATGATCGCCGTCGCTCCGGCAGCCAGGGCAGCCTCGACCCCATCGGCGAAGGGGAACAGAGCGTCGGAGGCTACCACCGAGCCAGTCAGCGCCAGTCCGGCCTGCTGTGCCTTCCAGACAGCCAGACGCGAGCTATCAACCCGGCTCATCTGGCCGGCACCAATGCCCAGGGTGTGATCGGCCCCAGCATACACAATGGCGTTCGACTTCACGTGCTTCACCACGCGCCATGCGAAGCGTAGCGCTCGCCATTCATCATCGCTGGGGGCGCGCTGCGTCACCACACGCGAATCCTCCTCGGCCAGCGGGCTACGGTCGGCAACCTGGGCCAGCAGACCACCGGGTACGCTGCGTAGCAGCAACTCGTTGGGATTCGTCACCGGGCGCAGCAGCTTCAGCAGACGACGGTTCTTCTTCTTGCGCAGCAACTCCAGGGCTTCAGGGGCGAAGTCGGGCGCAATCACGATCTCCGAGAAGATCTCATCAATCGCACGAGCTAGTTCCAGATCAATACTGCGGTTGGCGGCGATAATTCCGCCAAACGGAGCCTCGCGGTCGGTGGCGAAGGCGCGCTCCCACGCCTCCAGGGGTGTTACGCCTGTGCCCACACCGCAGGGGTTGGTGTGCTTCACAATCACCACCGCAGCCGCCTCGTCCGCAGGGAACTCCTCAATCAGCTCCTGGGCGGCAGCCGTGTCAATGATATTGTTGTACGAGAGTTCTTTACCGTGGAGCTGCGCGAAGTGACCAAGGAATCCGCCATAGAGCGCAGCCTGCTGGTGCGGATTCTCGCCGTAACGCAGAGATTGGGCCAACGGCATACTCACCGTCAGATTCTCCGGCAGCGTCTCCGCGCCCAGGTAGCCACCAATCGCCGCATCATAGGCCGCCGTATGCGCAAAGGTCTTGGCAGCCAACCGGCGGCGCAGCGACTCAGGCAGGTCGCCAGAGCGAATACCAGCCAGCACCTCCGCATAGTCGGCGGGGTCTACCAATGACAGCACGTGGTGGTAATTCTTGCCAGCGGCGCGCAGCAGTGCCACACCGCCAATATCAATCTGTTCAATCGCCTCATCCAGAGTCACCCCTGGGCGAGCCACCGTCTCACGGAACGGGTAGAGATTGACCACAAGCACATCAATCGGCAGCAGACCATGCTCGTCCATCTGGGCCATATGAGCGGGCAGATCACGCCGGGCCAGCAGGCCAGCGTGAATGGCGGGGTGAAGCGTCTTCACCCGGCCATCGAGAATCTCAGGAAATCCCGTCACATCACTGACCGCACGGGCATTCAGGCCCGCCTCAGCCAGCAGGCGCTGGGTATTCCCGGTGGAGACAATCTCGACGCCGAGGCCGACAAGCTCGCGGGCCAACTCAACGATGCCCGCCTTATTGTAGACACTGATCAGTGCGCGCACAGAAACTCCCTATCAACGAACAGCAGAAAACCCCACCTGAAGCGACAGGCGGGGTCGCGTGGGGCTTATTGTACCATAACCCTGGGGCAGCGCCCCAGCCCTGAAAAAAACCTAGCCCATCACTTCGTGAGTGCGTGCGCGCAACTCCTTGGCGGCCTGACTAGCGCGGACAGCACCAACAATCGGCGTGACTCGCATCTCAAAGAAGTCAACCACAGCCAGCATCTGGTCGCCGGTGGCGCGGCTCGGATCAAAGACACTTGCTTGCTTATAGGCATCCTGAAGTACACCCGGTGCACCCGTGCCAAGCAGGCTCGCGGCGATCCGCTCAAACTCAGGAGCAAGCGTCTCGCCTGGGGAGAGCGCACGGTTCTCGATCAGGCCGCTCTGGAGGAGCTGGGCGATAATCTCACATGTACGAAACTCACCGAGGCTACTGCGCTGAGCAATCTGGCCGATTGTATTTCTGCCATCAACCATCGTCAGAATACGCCACTCCTCAGCCTCCAGGTTAATCTCGGTATGGCCACTGGAGGGATTTGGCACAAGCCGAGGTACAAGACTGAGCGAGGAGACGTGCTGGTGGATGTTGACCCACGCATCCTGGCGCATAATCCCCTCCATAATGATCACCTCATTGCTGACGGCGATCGTTGGCTGGGAGAGAATGCGGTCATCGTGGAAGCGGAAGGGACCAGATGAGAACGTAAAAAAGGTATACACTGCCTCAAGAGGTGCGACGCCGGGCAGTTCGGCACCGATGATCTTACCGTCGCGAAAGTAGAGCCAGCCGTGAAAAAGCTGACCGCTACGCTGGCCGCGAATCTCCACCCCACCCGTCTTCTTACTCAGGTCAAGGAGTTGGATGATGTCGGTCAGAGGGAACTCGCCCAGCTCACCTTCAAGGGCCATAGCCTCACCGTAGGCAACAAGCGGGGGTAACGAGCAGCAGCCCCACAGCGGGAGATCGGCATCTGTTACCTTTTGCCTGCGACCTCCTAAAGCTTACTGATTACCACGCGGCTGATTGCACGCAGCGTCTCAAAGACACCGGGACCCTTCGTCGCTACCGCCTCAATCCGTGGCCAGTTCATTTTTGCGACACCGAGAAAGTGATCCATCGTCTGTACCGAGGCGACCACATCTTTCGGCAGATCGCGCTTATTGTACTGGAGGACAATGGGAAATTCGGCAAACTTCTTATTCTGCCGGGTGATATTCTGCGCCAACTCGCGCAGACTATTCACATTTTCCTGCATCTTGTTCTTATTCGAGTCCGCGACAAAAACCACTCCATCGGCCCCGTTGAGTACCGCCACCCGTGTGCGCTCATAGAGTACCTGTCCGGGTACTGTATAGAGGTGGAAGCGGGTCTGGAAGCCACGAACTTTACCAAGGTCGAGGGGCAGGAAGTCAAAAAATAGTGTACGCTCTGTCTCTGTGGCGATCGAGAGCAGGTCACCTTTGACATCTTTGGGGACTTGGCTATGGATGTACTGTAGGTTCGTCGTCTTACCGCACATGCCGGGGCCGTAGTAGACGATCTTGCAGTGGATCTCACGCGCCGCAACATTGATCAGAGCCATAGGTCCTCTCGCATGCCTGCCTATACAAAAGCGGTCGGTGGCCAGCGTCTCGTGCGGTAAACGTCGGAGGGAAGGACGCGCCGCTGGCACACGGCGAGACGGCTGACACCTAGCCTCCTAGTCGCGGAAGAGCAGATCAATCGTATCTTCCATTGACGTCCGAAACGACGAGCCAAGAACCTCATCGCGGGCCTTGTGCTGCTGGCGCACCCGGTCGAGCACCGAGGCAAGTTCATCCGTTGCCTTCTTCGTGAGTACCTTTACCAGGCCAATGTGGGTACCTTTATTGAAGATGATGCACAGAATCCACTGTTCCTCGATCATGGCGATGAAAATATTCTCGCGCACGCCCTGCTGAAACGAGGCCCGGAAGTCGCGCTCGCGGAGGAGCTTGGCAACCTCGCGTGAGGACGCGAAGACGCCGGCGATCAGCGCGCCAAGGGCCGTGATGTCCTGCCGGTCACCATCGCCCTTTGAGGAGATAACCTGACCACTTTTATCGAGCAGAAGGGCGTAGTCGCTCCCGGTATCTTCCACAAGACGACCGAGGCACTCCTCGATCTGGTTGATCTCTTCGGTGGGGACAATGATGCTAGTCAGCTGTGGATCCATCGATACCTGCCTTACACGTGATCCGATCGGGGGGCCGGCGACTGCACGCTTCCCGAATTATAGCATATAGGAGAATCAGATGTCTCGTAAAGCGTCACTCATATCGCTGCGATGCTTGGCGACCAGAAACCGCACATAGCCAAGGTCATCACGCGAACCGGCCAGCAAGAGCAGCATCGCCTCCGCATTGATCGGTTCGATCACCACAAGGCCGTGTTCATACTCTAGCATCGTCTGTAGTGCGCCGCCCTTCGCAATCTCGCGACCAAGCGCCTCGGCCATCGCCAGTCCGTTCGATGCTACTGCGCAGATCGCGTCCACATCAACCCCTGATCGGGCAGCGCTTTCGATCAGTAGTCCGTCCGTCGCCACAACCGCCGCCAGATCAATGCTCTCGATAGCGCGAAAGCGACCTAGCAGATCCCGTAGCTTGCTGCTCATACGTATGGGACTCCTTCGGCGGGCGCCAGACCACGGCGGCGCCAAGCTTTCCTATTATACACGAGGGCTTGACCCGATCCTACACCTCAACGCCAATGCTCCGATCTCGCTCTTTGGGCGGTCGCCCGGTACGAATGTTGCGCAGCGAGTGGATCGTTGCGGCGATGGCCCGATCCGCCCACCCGTAAATGGTCGGCCGACTCTTCTGAAGATCGTCAGCGATCTGTGTGACATTAGTACGATACTCTGGATCGAAAGTGGCAAGGTTGATTCGTGCCGAAGCAACGATTTGCTGAATCTCTTCGTCGGTCAGTCCGTGTTCACGCATGAGCTTTTTGGCCCGCTTGCTGGATATATCGAGATCCATACGTTTCTGCCTTCTATACTAGTAGCCAACTCCCCCCACTCACCCTTATCGCCTCTTACCTACGTGTAAGTATTTATCATCATAGCATGCAGCCTACCGCCTGTCTAGTGTGAGTTGTAAATAGTATTTTACGTCGTAGGTACGCCCAGTACGTCGGCAGAAAAAATCGCACCATTCTGCATCATATGGCACATAAAAATGTGTCTCTGTCGGCCTTAAAACCGACTGCAATGCGCTAATATGCGATGATTAATGCTTAACAGATTTATCTACGTCCGTGTGTGCGGTGTGTAAAGCATTGTTGTGTTCCTCGCGGGCCATGTCAACGCTATCGGCGACCCACTCACCTGATGCCTGACACCACATGCGTGCTACAATACCGTCTCGGAGGATTCCTATGCTTGAATCGCCAGATAACCGTTTGCGCCAGCGCGAGTATCTGCTCCAGATCAGCCGCGCTATCACGGCGCAGCTCGACCTTTCTAGCGTGCTGAACTTAGTGATCACCTACGCCGTTGAGATGCTTGCTGGCACGTCTGGCTTGATTGCGATCTACGATGAGGAGAGCGGCGATGTCTTGCGTATCCGCGCATCGTCTCAGCTCCCCCGCGAGATCTGGCCGGCCTTCGCCCCGCTGCTCGATCTGCCGATGGGCGACATCACCCGCCGTGGCGTCGCCGTCCTGCGCGATGTTGCTGCCGATACCGGGCTGAACCTGCGCCAGATGATCGCTCTGCCCCTCACGGTGCGCCAATCGGCGGTGGGTGTGATCTATGCCTTCCGCGCCGCCCTCAATGTTGATTTCTCCGCCAACGACCGCCAGCTCCTTCAGGATTTTGCCGACCAGGCCGCGATTGCGGTCTCTAACGCCCGGCTCTACCAGGGCGTTCTGCGTGAGAAGCAGCGCCTCGATGCGATGATTGAGCAGAGTGTCGATGGAGCCATGATCATTGATAGCCGCTGGCGGATCACGACCTTCAACAAGGCGATGGAGCAACTCACGGGCTGGAGTCACGAGGAGGCAATTGGCCGTCCCTGCGCCGAAGTGTTGGGCATTCATAGCGCCCAGGATGTTAATATCTGCCTGACCGACTGCCCACTCCAGCGCCGACCACCGATGGATATTCCCGTGGCTAACGGTCGTATCACCAGTCGCGATGGGCGCGAGTTCTACGCGCAAAGCCACTACGCTCCCCAGCGCGGACCCGGCGGTGTCTTTCTCGGGGCCATTGCCAATGTGCGCGACATCACCGCGCAGCGCCGCGAGGCGGAGCTTCAGAACACTTTTATCTCGGTAATCTCGCACGAGCTGAAGACTCCCGTCAGCATCATCAAGGGCTACGCCAGTACCCTCGCCCGCCAAGACGCCACCTTCTCGCAGGAGACACTGCGCGAGGGTTTGATGATCATTGAGGAGGAGGCCGACCGTCTGGCCCGTCAGATCCAGGATCTGCTTGATGTCTCGCGGGTGGCCGCCGGCAACGTGCGCCTCGACCGCTCCGATTTTCCGCTCGCGAGCCTGGCCGCCGATGTGGTGCGCGGGTTCGCCGCCCAAACCGAGGGCATGTTTGAGTTCGAGTTGCGCTTCCCCGACGAGATGCCGCCCGTCCACGGCGATTACGAGCGGTTGCGCCAGGTTCTCACTAATCTGGTCTCCAACGCCGTGAAGTACAGCCCTGATGGCGGCACAATTCGCATTGGCTCCCGCGCCGAGGGCGACATGGCGATTGCCTATGTCTCCGACCAGGGCATCGGTATTGCCCCCGAGGAGCAGGAGCAGATCTTCGAGCGATTCTACCGGGTTGATAACCGGCTGCGCCGCGAGACTCAGGGCAGTGGGCTGGGACTCTACCTGGCTCGCGCTGTGATTGAGGCCCACGGCGGCACGATCCGGGTCGAGAGCCAGCTCGGTCGCGGCGCACGCTTCCTCTTCACGCTGCCCATCGCCCATCGCCAGCTTACGAACTGAGACAAGGTTTCCGGTGCTGGGTTTCAGGTTTCAGTCATAGCCAAGCGATAGACACAGCATTCCCAAAAAGCCATCGCCTGAGCGTTTGCTTCTCCAGTAGTAGTGATGGATACGCGCCGCGTGTTGCGGCAGCACACGGAGGAGCTATGATTTCTATTCAGGTCAACCGAGGCGTCTGGAATGTTACCCTCGCAGACGGACGGAAACTCTCTGGGCGCTGCGCAACATCCGGCGAGGCGCTGCGCGCTGCCTCGCGAGCGGCGATCCTCGTAGCGGACCAGAAGATCTCCGCCGCATAGCGATACGCTCTGAACAGATCATAGGGGTGGTTGAGATTGTCAGCAAAGCTGACAATCTCAGCCACCCCTATGATCTGTTCAGGGACATGCAACCCCTCAAACTTCTTGTACCTCATGCAGATCCGAGCATGCTATACTCCTAACGGGAAACACCCCCACGATGATTGAGAAGAAGGAACATATGCACAGCCACGTTGTCATTATTGGTTCGGGGCCTGCGGGCCTCACTGCCGCCCTCTACGCCGCCCGAGCGAACCTTGAGCCCCTGGTGGTGCGCGGCCTCCAGCCCGGCGGCCTGATTGCGACCACCAGCGAAGTAGAGAACTATCCCGGCTTTGTTGATGGGATCGGTGGCTACGAACTAGCCGAGAATATTGAGAAGCAGGCCGCCCGCTTTGGTGCCCAGTATAAGGACGCCCTGATTACCAAGGTGGATGCCAGCCAGCGTCCCTTCGTCCTCACCACCGACAACGGGGAGACGATGACCGCTGACACGCTGATTGTCTCTACCGGAGCCTCTCCACGCCACCTGGGCGTACCCGGCGAGGAGGAGTTGGCCAATCGTGGCGTGAGCTACTGCGCCACGTGCGACGGCTTCTTCTTCCGCAACAAGAAAGTGGTCATCGTCGGCGGCGGCAATAGCGCCCTCGACGAGGGTTTGTTTCTCACCCGCTTTGTTGATGAGCTGATCGTTGTCCACCGTCGCGATAGCCTACGCGCCGACCCAGTCCTCCAGGAGCGGGCTTTGTCCAACCCGAAGGTGCGTTTTATCTGGGACAGCACCGTAGACGCGATCATCGGCGATGAGAAGGTGACCAGCGTGAAGGTACGCAACCTCAAGAGCGGCGAAATTCATGATCTGGCGGTAGACGGAGTCTTCCCCTACATCGGCCATATCCCGAACTCGGGGCTATTCACGGGCATCCTGGAGCTTGACGAGAACGGCTATATCGTCACCGACGGGCGCACGCGCACGAAGGTGCCGGGCATCTTCGCCGCCGGGGATGTGGTGGATCACATTTACCGTCAGGCAATCACGGCGGCGGGCGAGGGTTGCCAGGCCGCGATGGAGGCTACCTGGTTCCTGGCCGAGCAGGAGTACGCCGCCAAGAAAAAGGCCGGGGCGTAGGACCGTCTCAGAGGTCGTCATCACTCTCATGCGCGTATAGTTTTACCGTAGGGGATCATACGTTATGGAAACAACACGCCTGGGAGCGTCTGACAGTGCTATAATCGCTACACCTCTCCTTCACGTGCCCTCATCACTCTCCTCCAGGGAGGCTGTTTATAAGGCTGTTCCGACGAAGTAACGGCTAGAGGTGACGTATGGACGATCTACAGACTGAGATCCTTCCCCCCCCAGGTGTCGAACTAGAGCAGGCATACATCAACGAGTACTTGATGGGACTTGGCTACACATTCGGAGACCTAAAGGCGTTGCCCGCCGCGCAACAGCACGATCTGATGTGTGCCGCGTCAATGTTTGCCTCAACCCGGCTTGCGGATGTGGAGTCACGATCACATCTGATCGAAGAGATGCATGGCGGACAGCACTTGCTGTAGCCGAAGTCTGACACATGAGAAAAACCCCCGGCACAACAGTGCTGGGGGTTTTTCTCTGTCTGTTTCTCTCCCTCTACATCAATGTGGCGGCCCGCTTGATGTTCCGCGCCCGGATGAGCGAGGCTCCAACGGAGACTCCCAGAATGAGCGCCACCACACCGAGCGAGATCAGGGTCGGGATCTTAAACGGCGTCTCGATCAGCAGCATTTTTGTACCCACGAAGGTGAGCACCACCGCCAAGCCCAACTTCAGATAATGGAACATAGTCACGACACCGGCCAGCACAAAGTAGAGCGAGCGCAGTCCCAGGATGGCAAACACGTTTGAGGTATAGACGAGGAAGGGGTTCTGAGTGACGGCGAAAATGGCCGGGATCGAGTCCACCGCAAAGATCAGGTCGGTACTCTCGATCATCAGCAGCACGAGGAAGAGTGGCGTGGCCATCAGCACACCGGAGCGGCGGATGAAGAATGTATCGCCCTCATACTTCTCCGACACAGGCATGAACCGCCGGAATAGCTTGATCAGCGGGTTATTCTCGGGGTGCAATTCCTCATCTTTGTGGAAGGCCATACGGATGCCGGTAAAGATCAGAAATGCACCGAAGATGTAGATGATCCAGCTAAACTCGTGGATCAGCGCCGCGCCGAGTCCGATCATCACCCCACGCATCACCAGGGCACCAAGGATGCCCCAAAACAGCACGCGATGCTGGTAGGCGCTAGGCACAGCAAAATAGCTGAAGATCAGCATGATCACGAAGATGTTATCAACACTAAGAGATTTCTCGATCAGGTAGCCGGTGAGGAAGGCTAGACCGGCGTCGCTATTGCTGTAGCCGCTCCCCGGCACCATCTTGTCCCAGAAGAAGAAGATGATCACATTGAAGGTCAGGGCCAATGCAATCCAGACTCCGCTCCACGTAAGAGCCTCGCGCACCGAGACATCGTGCGCCTTTCGGTGAAACACTCCCAAGTCGAGGGCCAGCATGGCCAACACAAATGCGTTGAACCCAATCCACATCCAGATCGTCCCGTCAGTCATGTGTAAACACTCCTTTGTCTGTAATCCTGGCCGTGGGGCAACAAAAAAGCGAAACCCCACGGCAACGAATGTCGTGGTAGTCTCGCCATGCGTGTCTCACGCACAGGCAGCCGAGAGCGTTTTAGCTCTGTCTTGACGACTGACTGTCTCGCCCGAAGGCGAGCGGCTACTCCCTAACCAATATGCAGTATATCGGACGCAACACTTTCCGTCAAGAGCAGACAGCCTTAGTCATCTGGAGGCAACGGTGGGTGGCTCCGCCGCGACCCTTTGTCGGGCAAGAAGGATGATCTGGAATCACAGGCGATCAGCACAATAAACGGGAGCAGCCATGTGAGATATTGGTTGAAGAATACCGGGTTAAAGCCGACAAATACGGTCAGGGTGAGCAACCCGGCGGTGAACATGTGTACCTCGCGTCGGGCTACGGCGGTGTAGACCCAGAGGAGTGCCAGGATGATGATCACCCGGGAGATGATGCCGGTGAAGTGCGGGAAGATCTCGCCCAGGAGCCAACTGGCCGATATCGCCGAGCTACTTAGCGTCGGGCTGCGCGTGGCCGAGAAGAGGATTGACATGATGAATCCGGGGGCGTTCCATGCCAGAAACGGCAGTGCGACGATCATCGGGAGGCTTAGGATCACCAGCAGCGCGACGGCGCTCTGCGCAATGCGGGTCTGCCGCCAACGTCCCCGGCCTGTGGCGAATATCGGTGCCCCAGAGCTTTGCCAGACCCAGATGCAGTAAAGCGGCACAAGGAAGATGGCGATCTGCTTGATCGCCAGCGAGACGCTCAGGCTGAGTAGTGCCGCCCACAGGTGCCATTGCGTAGACCTGGCGGGGGTGCTGCGGGCCTGGTAGAGAGACAGAAACGTCAGCGAGAGGAGCAGAAAGAAGATGGACAGGAAATCAATATTCGCAGACATGGCGCTGGAAAGAGTCCAGCGATGCAGGAGCCAGAAGGCCGCTCCGCCACCGGCCAGCAGCGGACGACCGCTTGTGATCAGCAGTGTGTAGATCAGCAGTCCTGTCCCAATATCGCAGGCAAGGAAGATGATTCGCCAAAACGCCAGCCAGGACTCGAAGGTCTGCACGCCAAGCGTATGCACCAGCGCGCCCAGGAGGTAGAAGAGCGGGAAGTAGGTCGCGTACTTATCATTCGTCTGCATGCTGCCGCCGATGATGCGCTCGTACGGGTTCTTCCCTGCGGCGATCCCGATGCTGTCGCGCCAGATATAGCTAATATCAGGCTTTCCAACAACCGGCAGGCTCCAGATATACAGGTGAATTCCAATGGTTATGGCAACTGCGGCGGAGAACGTAAGCCACGCACAATCCGTTAGAATCCGGCCACGCCCATCCTGTGCCTCACGGGGCATACTATCCAGTCCAAGCCAACTCAGGCTGAACAGAGCCAGCAGGAGGCCAGGAGCCAGCGGCGCGATGCCGCTAGCCTGCTGAGCCAGGAACACTGCGACTCCCAGGAGGAGCATGCCCACATATGCAGGCAGAATTGGTGCGCCAAGCGTACGTAGCCAGATAGAGCCGGCAACGGCGATCAGTGCGGCGGCGATGAGTGTTACATCTGGGGCGAATAGACTAAGCCACGGGATGCCGACGCCTACCAGAGCTGCCACAGCTATGGCCATCAGGCGTTGTTTCGCAGCGATCTGCTCGTAGACCAGCGCCGCCAGACTGAGCGCGGCCATGAGCAACATGCTGCTGCCTACCACCGCGTAGCGCCAGCTCAACATCGCATTCCCGTACACGGCCAGCATGATCATCGCTGCCAGCACAACCGAGGGGACCCAAGACGCATAGCCCAATCGGCGAGCGAAGAGAGATCCGCCCACAAACAGGAGTCCCGCACCAAGCAGGATGATGACAGGCGCATCGCCGCCACCAATCACCTGAACGGGGCCAAGCAGCAGCCCAAGCGAGCGACCGTCACCTTCCATCACCAGGGGCGGCGCACTGACTTGGAACGACAGACGTTCCTGGCTTACGGGCGGGATGAGCATGCGGTAGCGTCTGATCGTCTCTGGCACATCGAGGGAGAATCGTACCGAGCCGACCCGGATCTCGGCACCGGGCGTGCCACCGGGGTGTCCGCCCATACGGAACTGGAGCAACATCGCACCGCCGGGATTCGGCAATGGCAGCGCAGATTCGTCGGATGTCCAGCGGTAAAGGTGTCCCTGTCCAGGGAACGGCTCAGCGGCGTACATCCCCACCGGCGGATTCAGCCAGCCGAGTTGATCCATCAGGAGAGTGTCGGTGCGTGGCGAGCGATAGGCGAAGGAGGTCAGCAGCAGAATCAGCAGGAGCGCGCCGAAGGGGATAGCTGTGTGAATGCTGAGGACACGAGGTGATCGCGTCCTGCGGGTACCAGCGAGGGAAGGGGAAGGTGACATGAAAATGTGTGATGTGACTCCCCCTCTCCCAGAACGGGAGAGGGGGCGGGGGGGTGAGGGCGAATCGTTAGCCGAAAAATATTGGTTCTACATCCCCGCGACGGTCTGTACACGGCTGAGGATACCCAGAACAAGGTTCGGGAAGAGGCCGAGGATCACGAGGCCAGCGACGGAAATACCCAGAGCCGACATAATTCCAGCGGGGACAGCCACAGGAGACTCGTTAGACGGGGCGGTGATAAACATGGCCTTGAGCATCCGCAGGTAGTAGTAGAGGCTCACAATCGTCGTGAACAAGGCGATAATCACCAGCCACCATGCCCCGCTTTGCCAGGCCACCATAAAGACATAGAACTTGGCAAAAAATCCAGCCAGAGGCGGCACGCCAGCGAGTGAGAGGACGCAGAAGGCGAAGAGAACGGCCAGGGGCAGGTTGCGCCGGGCCAAGCCGTTCAGGTCGCTGACATCGTCGCCACCAACAGCCAGCTTAATCGCCGAGAGTGCGCCGAAGCCGCCGACGTTCGTCAGTGTATAGACCACCAGATAGTAGAGCAGAGACGCGGTGCCCTGGTTGCGATCAAACGCCTGGGGCGCGGCCCAGGCGATCAGCCCGAGCAGGATGAACCCAGCCTGAGCGATGCTAGAGTAGGCTAGCAGGCGCTTCGCGTTCGTTTGCGGCAAGGCTGCCAGATTACCCACAATCAGCGTGAGCAGAGCCAGCAGAGCCAGCAGGCTT
The DNA here is from genome assembly GCA_903920315.1 of uncultured Oscillochloris sp. Taxonomy (GTDB): domain Bacteria; phylum Chloroflexota; class Chloroflexia; order Chloroflexales; family Chloroflexaceae; genus Oscillochloris. Next base: position 14,227 of record CAIXLU010000527.1, on the reverse strand, counting down.
GTCCAGCCCCCCAGATTCGCATCCAGGATGGCCGAGCCGGAGAGTCTGGGGAAGGCGACGGTGAGCAGGCGGAAGAGGACGATGAAGCCAGCCGCCTTCGATGCTGTGGAGATGAAGGCCGTCACCGGCGTGGGCGCTCCCTGGTACACATCGGGCGACCAGCCGTGGAAGGGAACCACCGCCACCTTATAGCCTATCCCGGCGATGATCAAGATCATGCTCAACGTGAGCAAGGGGCCACCCTGCTTCGAGAGTGCAGCGATCCTGCTCAGTTGAGTCAGATCATTGGCTACGCCGTTGCCACCTACCGCGTTGGCCGCAAAGCCGTAAACCAGGCTCATACCGTAGAGCAGAATGGCCGACGACATCGCGCCAAAGAGCAGGTACTTCATCCCCGACTCCGACGAGCGGGCCTCGCTGCTGAAGTAACCGGCCAGGATGTAGAGCGGGATGGAGGTCATCTCCACACCCAGGAAAATCATCACCAACTCGGTGGCACCCGCCATGAGGCACATACCCAGCGTCGAGAAGATAATCAGGGCGTAGAACTCAGCCGGGTTGCTGGAAGGATAGTCGTCCAGGCAGAGCAAGCTCGTAAGGAACGCTGCACCAATGAAGACGAGCCGGGAGATCATGGTCAGGTCGTCGGTAGCAAACGCGCCGATGATCGGTGCCTGTCCAGGGCCACCAGACTGCAAGTTACGCAGGATGTTCGTGAGGAAATTTACCGGCACCGTATCGGGCAGCTTGTACACATAGCCACTCTGCACCAGAGCGATGACAAAAATCAGTCCTAGGCCAATCGCGGTAAGCTGAGCCGAGGCACGTACCCGCTCAAGCCTCGCCGCGTCGTTGTTCGCCCAGCGCTCAAAGATATCGGAGCCAAGCACGAGCAGGGCCAGCACCAGCAGCAGGATTTCCGGCAAGATGCGCGGGACGTCGGTGATCTGAAACATCTTCACTACCTTTATTATCGGGGCGATGCCCCAAACCCTGCTCCTGTTTACGGACGAACGGCCACGACCACATCGTTGAGCTGCTGGGCAATCGGCGCGACGCCCATATTGATCACCTCAGTCAGCACCGACGGGAAGAGCCCAACAGCGATCAGAATGGTCGCTAGGATTGTCGCCCCCGTGTACTCTTGCCACGTCAGCTTGGGCAGATGCAGAAACTCAGGATTCTTCACCTCGGCAAAGAAGACGGCGTAGACGGCGCGCAGGATGTAGGCTCCGGTGATCGGGATGGAGATCGCGGCAATCACGGCAATCAGCGGGTATTTCTCCCAGACGCCGATGAAGATATTGAACTCGGCCCAGAACCCGGCGAAACCGGGCATGCCCATCGAGGAGAGCCCGCCCAGGATGAACATCACCGCCGCGAAGGGCATCACTTTACCCAGCCCCCCCAGTTCCGGCAGTTGGCGGGTGTGGGTGCGCTCGTAGACCATGCGCCCGACCACCGAGAAGAAGAGGGCGGTCATCACGCCGTGGGCGAACATTTGCAGCACCGCGCCGAGCAGTGCGATCTGCGTGCCGGTGGCCAGACCCATCATCACCAGACCCATGTGGCTCACCGACGAGTAGCCAATAATGTACTTGGCGTCACGCTGGGCCATCGCAATGGTTGCCCCATAGACCACATTCAGAATGGTCATGACGGCGAAGATCGGCAGCCAGTCGTGGGCACCGCTGGGCATCAGCCACATCGCGGCGCGCAGACAGCCATAGGCTCCCAGCTTCATCAACACACCGGCGTGGAGCATACTCACCGCCGTGGGCGCGGCCACGTGGCCGGTGGGGCTCCATGTGTGGAAGGGGAACATGCCGGCCAGCACGGCGAAACCGAGGAAGAGCGGCGGGAAGAAGATCCGCTGCAGTTCAGCCGACATGGTCACATTGCGGGCCAGCACGGTCATGTCGAAGGTGCGCAATCCGCTGCCGAAGTAGATCGCCAGCATCCCGATGATCGCCAGGGCGCTGCCCGCCATCAAAAACATGGTCAGCTTCATCGCTCCGTACTCTTTGCGCGTGCTGCCCCAGATGCCAATCAGCAGGTACATCGGCAGCACAGCCAGTTCGTAGAAGACAAAGAAGAGGAACATGTCCAGGGAGACGAATACCCCATAAACGCCGGTGGTGAGAAGCAGTAGCAGCACCCAGTATTCTTTGGTGCGGTTATCAATGTTCCAGCTCATCAGCGCGCCTGTGAAGATCACCACCCCGTTGAGTACCAGCATCGCCAGGCTGATCCCGTCAACACCAAGCAAGTAGGAGATGCCAAGTTGAGGCATCCAATCGAGTCGCTCAACAAACTGGAAGCCGCCGACATCTGGGCTATAACCCACGAAGACCAGCACCGACAGCACCAGCGATATGAAGGCGAACCCCGTGCCGACCACACGCATCAGAGTCTTCTGGCTGCTCGGGATGGCGGCAATCAGCAGCGTCGGCACGAGCAGGCTCAGCCATATCAGGCTCAGCCAGGGGATGGTGTTTGAGAGGGTGATCAGGCCCATATGGCTCACTCTAATGATTGCAGATTGTGGATTGTGGATTGTGGATTGGTGCAGTGTCTGCAATCCACAATCCACAACCCACAATCCACAATCCACAATCTCACGAAAGGACGCGCTGGAACACTGCCACCAACTGAGTTGCGGTGGCGTTAAACAGGTTCATGATCGGGGCCGGGTAGACGCCGAAGAAGAGCAGGGCTGCCAGGAAGGGCACGGTCGTCCATAGCTCAGCCGGATGCAGGTCGGTAAACCCGTGGGCGGCCTTTCCTGCCGGTCCAAGGAAGATACGCTGGAACATCAGCAACAGGGCTAGGGCGGTGATGATCAGGCCGATCACCGCCAGGTTGGTGAAGAGTGGCAGGGTAGCCCACGCCCCTCGGAAGATGAAGAATTCGCCGAGGAAGCCTGCCAATCCGGGCAGGCCCAGGTTCGCAAACATGGCCAGACCCATCACGCCAGCGAAGGTGGGGGCCACCGTGCGCAGGCCACCGAGACCACTCAGATTCCAGCTTCCGGTGCGTGCGTGCAGCAGCCCAGCCAGGTAGAACAGGACGCCGGTACTCAGGCCGTGGGCCACCATTTGCATCAGGGCACCATTGATCGCAATCGCCCGCGAGTCTTGCGTTGCTCCACCGGGTGCGGCGGCGGCCGCCGCAATCGCCAGCATCACGTAGCCCATGTGGTTGATACTGGTGTAGGCGATCAGTCGTTTAATATCGCCGTCCACATTGGCCAGGGCACCGAAGGCACCGGCCACAATGCCCACCAGAGCCAGGGCACCCATCACCGGGGCGAAGTATTGGGCCGCGTCGGGAACCAGCGGCAGCAGAATGCGCAGCATGCCGTAGGCGCCCATCTTGCTCATCACCGCCGACAGCATGATCGAACCAGCCAGCGGAGCCTGACTATAGGCATCGGGCAGCCAGGTGTGGAAGGGCCAGACTGCCAGCTTGATCGCGAAGGCGACGAATATCGCCCAGAAGGCAATGCTCGTATAGAGCAGTGGGTAGCGCCCGAGGGAGGCTGTCAGGCCCAGCTTCTCTACATAGGCGAAGATGATGTCGCGCAGATTGCCCTGAGTCCCCTCCACTGCAAGACCCTGACCGAGCCGCCCGAGGGTGATCAGGTCGAAGGTGGGTGCGCCGGCGCTGCGGGTGGCCAGGTAGAGTACCTGGAAGAGCAGCAGCAGGCCCACCGATCCCGCCATCGTGTAGATAAAGAACTTAAAGGCAGCGTAGGTGCGGTTCTCCCTGCCCCAGAGCTGGATGAGGAAGAAGGCCGGCACTAGGCTGAATTCCCAGAAGATGAAGAAGAAGAAGAAGTTGAGTGCCAGGAAATAACCGAGCATCGCCGCCTCAAGCAGCAGCAGCATGGCGAAGTGCGTCTTGACCCGCTCGGTCACACTCCATGAGGCCGCAACCGCCAGAGGAGCCATCACCACCGTGAGCAGCACCAGCGGCAGACTCAGCCCATCCACGCCCAGGAAATAGTCCACACGGATAGCCTGGATCCAGGGAATCTTCTCAACAAACTGCACGAGTCCCTGTCCGTCAGATGTTGCCGTAGACGCAAAGCCAGCCGCTACCACGATGGCAATCGCCATTGGTAGGCCCATCCATGCGGCAACCCCGATCTTCACCAGGCGATCATCCCAACGCAGCGCACCAGCGAGGCCGACCAGAACCATGCCTAGCAGGGGAGACAGCAGCAGCAGCGTCAGCCACGGTACGCCATCCGGCGAAGGCATAAGGTATGCGGGCAGGTTCATATCAATCCCATCGGGTTCGGGCGTCTCTACGACGCCTCAGCGATGCGTCGTAGAGACGCCCTAGCGGGGCGTCTCTACTCGGCGGGGCGTCCCTACTTCTTAATCACATACAGATAGAGCATCGCCAGGGCGAGGGTACCGGCAAACACATAGGCAATGTAGTCCTGGGCCTTCCCTGTCTGGAGGCGACGGGTTTGTCGGCCAGCCGCATTCGTCCCACTGGCCAGGGCGTCGGGGCCATCGTTGAGCAAGGTGTCGTCAATAATGAAGTTCACCTGGCTGACGAAGAGCGTCAGCTTGCCCACACCATCCACAATCCCGTTCAGCAGAGCGCGGTCAATGAAAGCCCACGCCAACGCCAGAGCGTTCGTGACTCGGCCAAAGCTGGCGGCGTACAGCTCATCAACGCGATACTTCTCGTTCAGCAGGCGGAACATGCCGGGCACCCGTGCGTTGAGTGGGTCAGTGTCCTGAGCCGCACCGAAAGCGTTGCGGTAGGCGAGCCAGCCAATGCCGATGCCCGATAGCGCCACCACCAGCGAGACACTGGCCACCAGCCAATTGATCTCCGCTGGCTCTTGACTCCACAGGTGGGTGAGCCAAAAGCCACCGGGAATATCAAAGGGCAGGTTGAAGAATCCCGCCGTTAGCGCGAAACTGGCCAACACCACCAGCGCCGCCGTCATCGTCGGCGACTCGTGCCAAGGACTGTGGTCAGCGTGGGCATCGGTGTGGCTCGCGTGGCCTGCGTGATCATCGTGTCCGAGGTGATCATCGTGCCCAACGTGCAACTCCGTGTTCACAAAGGCCACTGGCTTCTCGCCACGGAAGGTGCCGAAAAAGACCAGCAGCCACTGGCGAGTCATATAGAAGGCTGTCAGGAAGGCCGCCAGGGTCAGCACGCCATAGACCACAAAGTTGCCATCCTCCGCCGCGTGGGCCAGGATCTCGTCCTTGCTCCAGAAACCAGCGAAAGGCACGATCCCGGCCAGAGCCAGGTAGCCAATCGAGTAGGTCCAGAACGTCCAGGGCAGCTTTGTACGTAGGCCACCCATATTACGGATGTCCTGCGCGGTCTGCTGAGCGGCGTACTCATCGCTGTGATGCAGCTTCTCGATGGCGGTTGTTCCCTCCATCGCGTGGATGATCGCGCCCGAACCGAGGAAGAGCAGTGCCTTAAAGAAGGCGTGAGTGAGCAGATGGAACATCCCAGCCACCCAGCCGCCAATGCCGAGGGCGGCGACCATAAAGCCGAGTTGGCTGAGTGTACTGTAGGCCAGGATGCGCTTAATATCGTACTGAGCCACGGCGATGCTGGCCGCAAACAGTGCGGTAAACGCGCCGATAAACGCCACTACCTGTAGGGTCGTGCCATCGTCGGCCTGGAAGATCGGGTAGGTGCGGGCAACCAGGAAAACGCCAGCGGCCACCATCGTGGCAGCGTGAATGAGTGCCGACACCGGGGTCGGCCCCTCCATCGCGTCGGGTAGCCAGACGTGCAGCGGGAACTGGGCCGATTTGCCAATGGTGCCACAGAAGATCAGCAGGGCGATCCCGCTGGCGTGGCTCATGCCCAGAGCGTTTGTTGTCTCCCCAATGCGCTTGAGGAACTCGGGGTTAAAGATTTCGCCCTCGCCGGTACCCAGGGCCAGGCTACCCGCCTGCGTCCACAGGTAGACGAGGCCGAGCAACATCAGCACATCGCCGATGCGCGTGGTGATGAACGCCTTAACGGCAGCGCGGTATGCCTGGGGGCGTTCATAAAGAAAGCCGATCAGCAGGTACGAGCAGAGACCCATGATCTCCCAGGCCATGAAGAAGAGCAGCAGGTTGTCGGCCATCGTCATCAGCAACATCGCCGAGGTGAAGAGCGAGATAAAGCTGAAGAAGCGGCTCTGGCGCGGGTTGCTGGCCATGTAGCCAATCGAGAAGAGGTGGATGCAGGTTGCGGCGATGGTGACCATCGCCAGCATCACAGCCACAGGCGAGTCGATGTACACGCCCATCGCAAAGGTGGATGATCCAGCGGGCGCCCACTCGAAGCGCTGAACCACGGCGGGAGCCGGGAAGGCGAAGCTCTTGTGGGTAGGCTCACTGGTGGTATCGCCAGCAACCGCACCGTGACCCGTACCAGCAGCCGTACCGGCGGACTCACCGTGACCCGTGCCAGCAGCCGCACCAGCGGAATCACCGGCAGGTTCGCCAACAGCCGCACCGGCGGACTCCGCGTGGGTAGGCGACCCGGCCACCGCAGCGAGCAGACCAAGGGCCAACAGCGTAGCGACCAGCATCAGGCCGGTGGCCGTCCACGTGCTAGCCGACTTGCTTTGGCGCAGCGGCGTGAAGGTGATCAGCGCGAAGCCAAACAACGGCAGCGCCGGGATCAGCCAAGGGTATTGCAGGAAGAACGACATCTGATCCTCTGTCCACTGATGCGAAAATAGCCGATAGCCGATAGCCGATAGCCGACAGCCGACAGCCGTGGCCATTATTCATGCGGCGGTGTGCGCCACGTGAAAAACAGGGTAGCGCGGGAATCTTGCTCGCACGCTACCTTATCGCCCTAACCCTTCAAACTATCCACGCTATCAATATTCACGGTGTTCCACGTGCGGTAGATGGCGATAATCATCGCCAGGCCAACGGCAGCCTCGGCGGCGGCCACGGTAATGATGAAGATGGCGAAGGATGGCCCGGTGATAAAGCGCGGCTCCAGATAGCGCCAGAAGGCTACCAGGTTAATATTCACCGAGTTGAGCATCAACTCGATACCCATGAGTACGCCGACAAGGTTACGGCGCGAGAGGGCACCGAACAGGCCGATGCAGAAGAGAGCGGCGGCCACCGCCAGCACCGCCTCAAGCGGGATCGCACGGGTCATCGGGCATTACCTCCGGTAGACAAGATTGCAGATTGCAGATTTTAGATTGCAGATGTGCCGCAACAGGAGTCGCTACATGTGCCCAAACTGTCACGTACCTGCGAACCTTGTCGTAGAGCGATTAATCAACTGCATCAGCGACCGCCGACACCCGCTCCGCCGTCGCCTGCTGGCGCTGCCGCAGGATATGCTCCTCCGACAGGGTGAGTACGCGGCGACGCCGGGAGCGTTCCTCAAAGGCGATCACAATCGCGCCAATGAGGGCGACGGTGAGCAGGATACCGGCCACCTCAAAATGGATGACAAACTCGTTGACAAAGCCGCGACCAATCTCCTCCACTCCTGAGAGTGTCTCGGGCGTACCCGGCGCACCAGAAGGCAGGGGGATGTTCCATGTGTGGCCAACCAGCGTGGGCAGCAGCACCGCGCCAAACAGGCCGAGCGAGATCAGCGCCGCCGCCCACCAGTGCTGGGTGAGCAACCGCTCGCCCTCGCTTGAGCGGGTGAGCATGATCGCGAACAGGATCAGAATCGAGATCGCCCCCACGTAGACGAGTACCTGCACAATGGCAATGAACTCAGCCTCAAGGACCAGGTAGAGCGCAGCCACAGCGAAGAACGAGGCAATCAGCCACAGCGCCGCGTGGATAACATTCCGCACCGTCACTACCATCATCGCCGCGCCGATGATCAGGGCCACCAGCAGCCCAAAGATGATTTGAATCAACAGATCCATCGGTTCCCACCGTAGGGGCGTAACAACGAGATGATCGTCACACGCCCATCTTGCTGCTACGCCCCTACGCCACGTTTGTCAATTGCTCAAGAACTTCGTCGTCCTGGCGTGTACGCTCATCCTGTGATTGCGCGAAGATCCGCGCCAGGAAGAGGTAGGCACCCAGGTTCAAGATCAACGTCACCGCAAAGGCCACCGCCCAGCGCATTAGCGGCGACCAGCCCTCCACAAAAGCCAGTCCATCAGCCGCGCCCCACTTTGTCAGGCCCACCCAGATCGCCGCGCTGAAGATATTCACCAGGGTCAGCGGAATGAGGAACTTCCAGCCAAAGTCCATCAACTGGTCAATACGCAGACGAGCGTAGGCTCCGCGAATCCAGACCATCACAAAGAAGAAGCCGTAGGTTTTCAGCAGGAAGTAGAAGACACCGAGGACACCGGCCAGCACATTGAAGATCCAGTCGCCCTGCAGGTTCGCGGGTGTGATCGCCTGAGCGTAGAGCCAGCCTACGCCCGGCCCCTGCCAACCACCGAAGAAGATGATTGACGTGATCGCGCAGAGCAGGAAGTTAAGGACGTACTGGGCGAGGTAGAACAGGCCGAACTTCATGCCGCTGTACTCAGTCATGTAGCCAGCGACAATCTCGGAGTCGGCCTCGGGGATGTCGAAGGGGGTACGCTCGCCCTCGGCGAGCGCGGCGATGAAGAAGGCGATAAAGGCCAGAAAACCCACCGGAGAGAAGATAAACCAGCCCAGCCCCCAGTCCGGCACGCTGGCCACATCCCTGGTGCTGATGAACAGACCGCCCTGATAGTTGATCAACTCAACAATCGAGAGGCTGCCCGTCACCATGACAATCGCCAACAGGCTCAGGACTGCCGGGATCTCGTAGCTCACCATTTGGGCCACGGCGCGCATCGCACCGACCAAGGCGAACTTGTTGCTCGACGCCCAACCCGCCATCATCAGCCCCACCGCGCTCACTGAGGAGATGGCGAAGAAGAAGAGCAGGCCGAGGTTCATATCAACCGGCACCATGCCCGGTCCCCAGGGCAGTACGGCGAACATAAACATCGTCGGGGCCACTACCACGCAGGGGGCGATGAAATGAACCCATTGGTCGGCGGCGGCGGGGACGATGTCTTCCTTCGTGAAGATTTTTACGCCGTCAGCCAGGGGTTGAAACGCACCCTCGGGGCCAACCCGGTTTGGCCCGATCCGATCCTGCATACGGGCGATGGCTCGCCGCTCGTAGAGAGTCAGGAAGAGCATCTGGAAGGGCGCGATCCCGAAAAGGATTGCGGCAACGATCAGGTAGCCGATCAGTGCAATCGCCCAACTCGGCCAACCCCAGCCGAAGGAGGTATTGATCACCTGGTTGACAACATCTTGCATGAGCTATTCTCTCGCCGTCATTGGCTGTGGCAAGGCCACCTATTCGTTGTTGCTCTGCTCCGCAGCTTGCTTAGCTGCGTTGGCCGCCTTGATCGCCGCCAGCCGTGCCGCCTTCGCGTCCAGCGGCGTGGATGGTACCTCGACCGGCGCAGGCACTGCTCCAGCCTGCTTAGCTGCATTCGCCGCCTTGATCGCCGCCAGTTTGGCCGCCTTCGCGTCCGCTGGGGAGAGTTCGACCGGTGCCTCGGCGGGTGCCGCCCCGGCCTGTTTAGCCGCGTTGGCTGCCTTGATTGCCGCCAACTTGGCCGCCTTCGCGTCCGCTGGCGACAGCTCGACCGGTGCCTCGGCAGGCGCGGGAGCGCCCCCGGCCTGCTTGGCCGCCTTCATCGCCGCTAGCTTGGCTGCCTTCTCCTCAGGCGTCAACTTCGCAGCGGGCGCGGCAGGTGCGACCCCTGCCTCCTGCCCCCCGCCTCCTGCCACCTGCCCTGCGGCGGCTAACTCCAGACGACGGGCCTTAATCTTCTCGGTCAGGCTCGCCGCCAGGCCGATCACATCAGGGCGGCGCTTGATGCTGCCCTGGAGTTTCTTCATTGCCCCAGCCTGCGCCTCGGCCCACAGATCTGGCGCAATGCCAGTGTAGTACGAGATTGGCCGGTTGAGCTGCGTCTTGCGCATCGTGAGCGAGACCCGATCAGCGGTAGACAACTCGTAGACATGATCCATCTTGATCGAGTCAAACGGACAGACCTCAGCACAGAACCCGCAGCTCATACAGGCATCGTACTCAATGATGAATTCCGTTGCGGCCGGTACCATCTTGCCCGTAACCGGATCCTTCGCCTGCGTGATGTGAATCACCTGAGGCGGGCAGATCCGTTGACACTGATAGCACCCAGTACACAGTTCGTGGCCACTCTCATCATCAAAGAGCAGCACCGGCATATTCCGGTACGCCTGCGGCATCGGCAGGCGCTCATCGGGGTACTCGACCGTAAAGGTGCCGTGGATCTTGCTGAAGTTATCATTCGTGCGAAACGAACCGGCCCAGTGATCCCAGACGACCTTGAGACCCTGGAGCAGACCCTGCCCGGCGCGCAACTTACCTCTGCGCCGATCCATCACGATCACACTGCCACGCTGCATTTCAATCGTCACCGATCCACCTCGCCCATCACGATATCAATGCTGCCCAGGATCACGACCATATCGGCAACCTTGTAGCCCCGACACATATCACCAAGGGGCGTGAGGTTAATGAACGAGGGAGCACGTACCTTGTAACGATAAGGCTTGCTAGAGCCATCGCTGACCAGATAGAATCCCAGTTCGCCCTTCGGTGTTTCGACGCGAGCGTAGACATCGCCCACCGGCGGGCGCACATTCTGGCGGGCCTTGGGGTTGATGTGACCACCCTGCGCATCGGGCAACTGCGCGATCACCTGCTCGATGATCCGCCTGCTCTGGCGCATCTCCTCGATCCGTACCAGAATGCGGTCGTAGACATCGCCCACCGAGCCGACTGGAATATCAAAATCAAGCCGGTCGTAAATGCTATAGGGTTCGGCCCGCCGAATATCGTAGGCCACGCCGGAGCCACGCAGCACCGGCCCGGTGACGCTATAGGCCAGAGCCAGATCCTTGGGCAAAATACCGATACCCTCAGACCGCTGGAGCAGGATCTCGTTCTCGCGCAGCAGGCGCTCCATCTCGTCCACGAAGGCCGGCATGGCGACCAACAGATCCTTCAGGCGCGGCATAAAGTCCGGCGGCAGATCGCGGGCAACTCCACCAAAGCGGAAGTAGTTGCACATCAAGCGCGCCCCCGAGACCGACTCGAAAAGATCAAGGATCTTCTCGCGCTCGCGCATACCGAAGGCGAGTTGGGTCTGCCAGGCTCCCATATCGTTGATCAGGAATCCTAGGGCACCGGCGTGGTTGAGAATACGGGTCAGTTCAACCATCAACACGCGGAGATACTCGGCGCGCTCGGGTACCTCAATCCCGACCATTTTCTCCACCGCCATGGCATAGGCTTGGTTGTTCGCCATCGCGTTGAAGTAATCCAGCCGATCCGTATAGGGCATATTTTGCAGGTAGGTATTCACCTCTGCAATCTGCTCGTGGTTACGGTGCAGATAGCCAAAGACCGGCTTGAGATCGGTGACCGTCTCACCGTCCACCGTCACCAGCATACGAAACACGCCGTGGGTCGAGGGGTGCTGCGGCCCAATATTGATCTGGAGCTCTTCCGTTTTCAGCATACCTGAGTAATCCATCGGGGGAGGGGTCGAGCGAGGGCCATCCCTCCCTCGACCCCTCTCTTACTCGTCCTCGCCAATATACTTATCGCCCTGCCTGGGGAAATCTTTACGCATCGGGAAACCCTCGAACTCGTCCCACATATAAATGCGGTGGAGGTAAGGGTGGCCGACAAACACAATCCCGTAGAGGTCGAACGCCTCGCGCTCGTGGAAATTCGCCCCCGGCCAGTGGGCCGTCAGCGACGGCACCACAGGGTTCTCGCGTGGCACGCGAACCTTGAGCGCCAGGGAGGAGCCACCCTCGACCGTGTAGAACCGGTAGACGATCTCGAAGATCTCGTCGGCCAGATAGTCCACCACACAGATGTCAGAGAGATAGGCGTAGTTCAACCTATCGCGCAGATACAGGGCGACATCAACAATCCGAGCGGCTTCCACCAGCGTATCGCCGGTCACGAAGGCGGCGGGGGCGTGGCCCTGCGCGGGCGGCGGAACTACCTTCAGCGGGGACACACTCTGTACCGCACCAGGAAGATCGCGAACCAGACGTGTGCGCAGATCTTCAGCACTCAGGTTAGGCATTGGACACCCCACCGCGCTTGAGATCATTGGCCGCGATCTCGGGGGCGATCCCACGGGCCTTGAGCGCGTCTTCCAGCGCGACAGAAGGATCCATAATCGGGAAGTGGCGCACGATCTCGGGGTGTTCGATCTGCCCGCTCTTCTGCTCGCCGTACTCAGGCGAGGTATAGGGGCTTACCAACGGCAACCCGCCCACCGGGTCAACCAGTTTGCCGTCAATCTCAAGACCTTGGGCACCGAAGGTTGGCACCGGAAAATCCTGCATCTGCGGCTTCTCGCCCTTACCGTACCAGCGCAGATGACCGAGCTTCTGATTGTCAATCTGCTCCTGGAGCGTGATCAGGGCGTGGAGCAGCGCCTCAGGGCGCGGCGGGCAGCCGGGGATGTAGACATCCACGGGAATGAACAGGTCAACCCCACGTACGACATTGTAGCCATCGCGGAAGGGACCGCCGGAGGTTGCGCAGGCACCCATCGAGATCACATAACGCGGCTCGGCCATCTGATTGTAGAGCCGCACCAACTGGGGCAGCATCTTCTTCGTGACAGTTCCGGCGACAATCATCAAGTCGGATTGGCGCGGTGAGGCGCGGAACAATTCGGCCCCGAAGCGGGCAACATCGTAGCGGCTCAGACCGAAAGCCATCATCTCGATAGCGCAGCAGGCGAGGCCAAACGACATGGGCCAGATTGACGAACGCCGCCCCCAGTTATAAAAGCGGTTGACCGTTGAGAGGAAGATCCCCTGCTGCTCAAGATCCTGCTGGATGTTGTTTGCGTCTGCCATATCTCGATTTCAGATTTCAGATTTTAGATTTTAGATTTTAGACTGCCGTAGCAACCCACAATCCACAATCTCTCATCTGCAATTCCTACACCCACATCTCGATTTCAGATTGTAGATTGTGGATTGTGGATTGCCGCAACAATCCACAATCTGCAATCTGAAATCTGCAATTCCTACACCCACTCCAACGCACCCTTGCGCCACTCGTAGACCAGACCGGCGAAGAGCATCACCAAGAAGACCGCCGCCGCCGTAAAGCCATACATCCCTAGTTTGTGGAAGGCCACCGCCCACGGGTAAAGGAAGACCACCTCAATGTCAAAAATCACAAAGGCCAGGGCGTAGAGGTAGTACTGCACTTTGAACTGCACCCGGAGATCGCCAATCACCTCAAGGCCACACTCATACGTCGACTGCTTCAGCGGCGTTGGTCGCTTGGGTCGGAGGAAGAAAGCCATAACCAAGGGGGCGAGAGGAAAACTGAACGAGGCCACAAAGAAAATACCAATAAAGGCATAGTTCGCGAGCATCGCGGGAACCCTCCGTGGCTATACAGTACTCAGTTGGGCGCGAGAAGTATAGCACAGCATACCGAGCGATGCAAAACGACCCATTTCTAAAGGTTATCGTCCTAATGCCTTAGAGTGCATATTGTGATTTGTATCACAATGGCGATACAACCCAGCATAATGGCTATTTCTTAACCAGAGATAGCGAATTAAGCACTCTGCGCATGATGAGGGTGAGCGGAAAAGGCAGGAGTCTAGCGAACCGTCACCTTCAGCTCGACGTGACCGACACGGATCACATCGCCGTCATTCACTTCGGTGAGCGCACGCACCTCAAAGCCGTTGAGGAAGGTTCCGTTGGTGCTGTTCAGATCTTCCAGCACCCAGACACCGTTGCGGCGCTCAAGACGAGCATGTTCCAATGAGAGAAACGTGTCGTTAAGCGCCACCTCCGTCTCAATGCTGCGACCGATCACCATCATCGGGTTCAGAGGGAAGATCTTCCCCACCGGGATGCCGGTCTGACCAGAACTGGACACCACCAGTTGGCCATAGGAGTTTTGATGTGCCGGGGATGCCGAACCCGCCCGCAGATCACGGGTAACCACGCGCACGACTTGCCAGAGGAAGAAGTAGAGCAAGAAGACAACGGCCACGCGCAAGAGCAGGGTGATCACACCAATCGAGAGATTCGCAATATCAAACATACCGCCGTCACCGTAGGGGCGTAGCAGCGCCCAGTCGCGGAGCGACTAGGCGATGCTATGCCCCTACTCTTTAAACGTCATC